>CAZIPK010000001.1:0-36075 GCA_964541135.1 uncultured archaeon
TTTTCCAAAAAACCTTCCAAAAAAATACTACTCGCATTTTGTAAGAGGATATTTTGATGGAGATGGAAGCATTCATTTCAATAAGCCGAACACTATCAAAATTAGGATAGTGGGATACATAAAATTTATTAAAGCTTTAAAGTCAAAAATCTGGAAAACTGCACGAATTAAATCATCAAAAATCAAAAATTGGCCAGGGTGCAGCGGAATTGAATTTTATGGGGATAACGCAAGAAAATTTTGTAAATGGATATATAAGGACTCCAGAAAGCTTTATTTAGAGAGAAAACATAAAAGATATTGCAATCACTTAAAAAAGAGGGACAAAAATGCCAAATTTAGCCCAATATATTGTAGTAAACAAAGAGCTAAAAATGAACTGCGGAAAAATCTGCGCCCAAGTCGCACACGCATCAGTAGCAGTGCTTGAAAAAATTGATGATGATGTGATTGAAGAATGGAAATTACAAGGAATGAAAAAAGTAGTGCTAAAAATCAAAACCACTGAAGAACTACTTGCACTTTTTGAAAGAGCAAAAAAAGAGCTCCCCTGCGCATTAATAACTGACGGAGGAAGAACACAAATAGCAGCAGGAAGCAAAACTTGTTTTGCATGCGGGCCGGCAGAAGAAACAAAAGCACAAAAATACTTCAAAGAATTAAAGCTACTCTGACAGTTAAAGTTGGACAAAAAACTATATTAAACAAAATAAAAAAATTTAATTTAAGAATTTTTTAATTACGCAGAAGGGTTATTTTATGAAAACAGGCTTTCTAAAACACATAGTCAGCTTAATCAAGCAATCAGACCTGATAATAGAAATACTTGATGCGCGCCACCCAGAGAAAACAAGAAACCCTTATTTAGAAAAACTAGTGAAAGAAATCGGAAGAGAAATTATTTTAGTAATAAACAAGGCTGACCTAGTTGAAAAAGCGAGTCTAGAAAAAGAGAAAGAAGAAATACAACAAGAAAGTGGCATAAAAACCATTTTTGTTTCAGCACTGGAAAAAGACGGTATTAACTTGATTAGAAGAGAAATGAGCGAAATGATGAGAAATAAAGAAAAAATAACTATTGGAATAATAGGATACCCAAATGTAGGGAAAAGCACCTTAATTAACGCTCTTGCTGGAAGGGGAAGGGGAAGAGTAGCCACTTCAAGAAAAGCCGGGCTGACAAGAGGAATAACAAAAGTAAAAATAACCGATGGGATTTATTTGATTGATTCACCGGGAATAATACCTTTTGGAGAAGAAGAATTTGATTTATTCTTAGTAGAATCAAAAAATGCTAACCAATTAAAAGAACCCGAAATCGCAGCAGTAAAATTAATCCAATTACTGGGAAAAGAAAAAATTGCAGGGTTCTACGGGATACAAAAAGAAATAATGGAAGGAAAAGATGAGGAAGAAATGCTTGAAGAAATTGCAAAAAAAAGAAGCCTCCTTCAAAAAGGCGGAAAAGGAGACATGAGCAAAGCCGCAAGGGATTTACTTGAAAGATACCAAAAACACGAAATAAAGTAATAAATAAAAATCGCGGCAAAAACTACAACATCCTCAAGAAAAATTAAATGCCTAAAATCAAGAGCAATCATAGATTTTAATTAATTTTAAAGTTCCCTGATTTTTCCAATCGCATCCTTAAGCAAAACCTTCTTTTTTATTGACTTTTCGCTCGCAAGCCTAAGCTTAAGCTCGTGAATTAAATCATCATTAGTAAGGCGCATACCAAATTAACACTAAAAAAGGATTAAAAAGATTGGCTAATAACACAAAAAGCACAGCAAAAAATAAATAAATTAATTTAATCAGGCGCATAAGCCAAAAAGCAAGTAAACTAAAAAACTTCAAATAACAAAACTTTGATTAAAGTCAGTAGAAAGAGTCAATACTAACTGAAAACTTTTTAGCATCTTGTAGCGAAATCATGAAATTCTTGCCAGCATTGTGAAAATGTTCAAATTTTATGAAAAGCCAACCAGCCCGAGGAATCTTCCAAGCAACAAAAAACTCTGCCCCTGCAACACGCGCCCAATTAACCTCATCATTCATAGTAACCACAGGAATTGCCAAGTAATCCCCCCTCCACGCCTTGCACTCAAAAGCCAAAATTCTTCCACTCTTCAAAGCAACCACATCAGGAGAAGGCAGGGGCGAAACGCCGGAACCAGCAACCCGCAAAACAGCAAAACCCTTATCAAAAAGAGCTTTAATCAACTCGCGCTCCGCATTTGCACCCTTATTGTAATGAGGCATAAATAATCAACTTAAATAAAGAATTAAGAGTATAAAAAACAAATGCACAAAAAAATAACAAAAAAAAATAAAATAAAAAAATAAAAATTTGGAGAAAAATTATATTTTTTGGGGAAAAAAATTCACTTTAACCCACGGCTGATGTGGCGCGCGGATTCAAGCTCTTCCTCGCTATTTCGAGCCAAACCGGCTTTTAAATTAAAAGCCCACCTTTTAACCTTCTTATCAAGGGGAAGCTTGGAACCATCCCCTGGATTATTTAAACCATTAAAGCTAAACCTACCCATATGCACTACCTCACTTTTTTTATAACAATTAAGTTTAAATGCCCTTCACTTAACAAATAAATTTGGACAAAAGACCTTAAAAGGTTAAAAAAGCAAGTTGAATAGCAAAAACATGGGTAAAATGACCCAAAATTAATTTCAATTTCAACGCGCTTTAAAAGCGCCAATTTAAGCGCTTAAAAAGATGGTTTGTGTTTTGGAAACAATAATTAAAGCAAAAATAATTCCCCAAAAAAGGGAATTTAAAATAGCATTTGATAAAAAAAATGATTGTTTGGTTATTAATGCCACAAAAAAACCGGAAAAAGGAAAAGTTAATGAAGAAGTCCTAAAAGGATTAAGGAATTTTTTTAATTCAGAAATTACGCTTATTTCCGGATTTAAGAGCAACAAAAAAGTGCTCAAAATAATGCTAGAAAAAGAAGAAATACTTAAAAAACTAGAAAACACAAGCTAATTCTAAGAAAAACCTAGTAAGGATTTTTTCCAAAAAAAGTCATAAGGAGAAGTGAAAAAATGGCTAAAACATATTTAAACGCGGTGAAATACGAAATAACCGCAAATTACGCCGTAGAAGGGGTAGTTGAAAAACCTGACATAGTCGGGGCAATATTCGGCCAATGCGAAGGCCTGCTTGGAGAAGACATGGATTTAAAGGAATTACAGCAAGGCGGAAAACTTGGAAGAATAGAAATAACAGTAAAAAAAGGAAAAGGGACAACAAGCGGGGAAATAATAATCCCAAGCTCTCTAGACCAGGTAAAAACAAGCATCTTGGCAGCAACCATTGAAACGGTTGAAAAAGTAGGCCCGTTTGAGGCAAAAGTAAAAGTGCTAAACATAGCGGACACAAGAAAAGACAAAAGAGAAAACATCGCGGACAGGGCAAAAGAACTCTTAAAAAGAATGCAGAAATTTGAGGGAGTGGAAAGTGACGAGCTGGCCAACTCAATAAAAACAGAAATCAGAACAGAAAAAATAGTCAATTACAACGGACTGCAAGCAGGACCAGAGATAGAAACAAACCCTGAAATAATTGTGGTGGAAGGCAGAGCAGATGTATTAAAGCTGTTAAGCTACGGAATAAACAACTCAGTAGCAATGAACGGAGGAAACATTGACGCACCCCTAATCAATTTATGCAAACAAAAAACAGTAACAGTACTAATTGACGGGGACAGGGGCGGAGAACTAAACGTAAAAAAACTATCCTCCCTAACTAAAGTGGATTTTGTTGCAAAAGCACCAGACGGAAAAGAAGTTGAAGAGCTGACGCAAAAAGAAATCCTACAAGCGCTAAAAAGAAAAACAACGCTCGCAGAGGCTTTTGAAAAAAGGGAAACACCCAAATTTGAGGAAACCCCGCAAAGGTTTGATGCATTTAGACCAAACTTTGGAAGAAATGACAATTCAAGATTTGAACAAAGACCAAGATTTGGTCAAAGAAACGGCCACCCAAGAAACGAAAGACCTCAATTCGGGGACAGAAATTTCAACAGAAGGGACAACCCACGATTTAGGGGAAGAAACGATGGATACGGAGGAAGACCAAGGTTTTCTGATAGAAACCAAAACAACAGCTACAGCCCTTACCAAAGAAACAACTTCAATAACTTTACACCAACCCAGCAGTACTCCCCACCCTTCCAAAGGGAAGAAGCAATGCCTGAAGAAATAAAAGCAATGCAAAAAGAATTTGACAAACTAAAGGGAAAATCAAAAGCAAAACTACTTGACGAAAAAGGCAAAAAAATAAAGGAAACACAAGTCAAGGATTTGCTTGAAAACCTTCAAAAAACCAAGAAAAACGTTTCAACAATACTATTCGACGGAATAATAACAAACAGATTAGTTGAAGCAGCAGAGGCAAAAAAAGTGAAAACAATAATAGGGGTAAAAAAGGGAAACATTAACCCCACACAAACAAAAATCTACACAATGTAAAAAAACAAATTTAAAAATTGGGGCTAAAAAGCCCCATTAAACTTTTTCTTTTAAAAATCATCAAAGTTTTAAAAACGCTAACCCAAACCACTTAAACTAGCTAATTCTCGATTCGTTAAAACTGAGACGAAAAATGCAAAAGAAAAGTTAAATGTTAAATAAAAAAAATATTTTAAAGTGAAGAGCACTCCTCTCCACTTTAATATTCAAGGATTTACTTTTTCTTAAAGGGCCTGTGTGCAATTTCAATTTCTTCAACAGGAATTGCAATAACCTTGCTGAACAACAACACAAGGGATATTAGGAAAAACCCAAACCAAAAGAAGAACACTGCTATTGGCCCAAGCAATGATGTCGCCGCTTGGCGCGAAGTCATAGTTATTTGAGTGCCTGGAATCTGAGCTCCGGTTACCTCAAACAATGCACTTCTGCAACGCTGGTAACGAAGTTCTTCAAAAACCTGCAAAGTAGAATCGTTTGAAATCTGGGCAGCGCTTAAACCATCAAGATAAGTATTAGCACAACCGTTAAAGTTACGCACGGATTGCCAAGAATCAAACATCACTGCAGCAGATTTAATGAGCAAAAGCAAAGTAATTATGGCCAAAAATGCGCCCACAAACTGGTTCCACTGAAAATTCCTTCCATTAAGCCTAAAGATTAAAGTCTTGCGCAAAAAAACCACCACCAGCAAGATAAGCTAAAAACCACTATTTAAACCTTAGCAAAGGAAAGAATACCCCAAAAAGCCAATTGCAAAAAAAGAATCAAAAAAAACAACTAAATAACGCCCCCCAACAAGCAAACAAACCAAAAAAAAGCCAAAACTGAAGGTTTAAAAAAACACTGTGAGCTTTTTACTTTATTGAATCAATGGGCCGGTGGTCTAGCGGTTATGACATCACCCTTACAAGGTGAGAGTCGTGAGTTCGAATCTCTCTCGGCCCATTTTTTTTATTTTAAACCCTTGATTAAATCCAACTGCGCCTTTGAGACAAAAGAATTTTGGCGCAAAGAAAGATTAATAATCCAGGACTAAATTAATATAATCATGAAAAACCAATTGTGCTTGCTACTTGCTTTCCTACTGATAATTTTTGTGGCAAATGCGGATGAAATAATTTATCCAACCACAATAAATGAATTAAATGCAGTAATAACACTTTACGGGCAAGGAACAATCTCAGGCTTAAGCGAGGGGGAAGAGGCGAGACTTGAAACCCTGACTTTTCAGGAAAGCGAATTCCAAGAAATAAAAGTACTTAAAGAAGAACTCACAATTAAGGGGAAAAAATTTTTTCCAAACTACATTCTTGACGAATTTGGAAACAAGCACATATTATTCCACATTAATGAAAACGGGGATTTTAATTATATAATCCAAGTCCAAGCAATAAACCACTCGAACATCCTTCCAATTGAAGATTACAATATTACAAAACCTGAAGAAATGGTTTTGCAGTACTTAAAAGCCAGCCAAAGTATTGAAAGCTCGTCAACAGAAATCATGCTCGTAGAAAGAAATAAGCTATTTGGAGAAAGTTTTTTGCAAATACTTGATGAAACAATAAACTGGGTAAACGATTACGTTGAATACGCATCAGGAGATGATTTTAGAAAATACTATTTAAACCAAAAGACTGCAATAGAAACGCTGATATCAAAAAAAGGGGTTTGTGATGAATTTGCAAACCTTGCTGCTGCGCTATTGCGAAGCAAAAATATCCCCACAAGAATAGCCACGGGAATAACATTTGATGGAAAAGAATGGGGAAACCACGCATGGATAGAGGTTTATAATTCAAAACTAAAAACCTGGATACCATCCGACCCGACATTTAGGGAAGCCGGTTTTGTTGATGCAACCCATATAAAGATGGGCTCATTTGATGATGTGACAAGCTCAAGGGCAAAGTGCTTTTATCCAGCGACAGCAAATTGTTATTTAGACAACCAAAGCACAATGCCTAATGTAATAATTCAGGAAGTGGGCTTCTTTGATGATGTAACTCTCGATTCAAACACCCAAACGCTAAAAGCAAACCAATGGAACGATTTTTATGTCACAATAACAAACAAGACAGGAAAAACACTAACCTCCCCCCTTGGTATAAAGCAAAACTACAAGGACATAATAATACAAGACAAGAAAAAATCAGCAATACTAAAACCAAATGAAACAAAAACAATTTTATTCAAAATAATGCCACAAATACAGCTTGAGGAAGGGCAAATAGCAAAAGGAAAAATAACTTTTCACAGCCTGTCAGAGCCATTTGAAAAAGAAGTCACTGTAGAGCCTGAAAAATACGATGGGATAGGTGACATAGATATAACTGATGTCACACCCATATTTCAAAATGGGGAAATAACCCTGCAAATAACCTCAACAAACTACTATTTAGAAGATAAAAGCGTATCAATAGAAATAACAGGCAAAGAAAAAACCAACAACTACGAAGAACTATTACCACAACTCACGACAAGAATAATAAAAAAAGAAGTTAATGACAATAATGAAGAAGCGTACACAATAAAAATAACCACTCCTGAAAAAATATTCACTCAAACAATCGTAACAAAAATCGATAAACTAACCGTCACCCCTACAAGACCAACCCAACAAAGCACAATTTTGCAAAACATTGCCCCTCAAAAAGAAAAACCAAGCATTATCGAAACCCTTGGAAAAAATCCAATAGCCCTTGTAGTAAGCGCATTACTTGGAATAACAGTGCTCATAATCGGAATTGTGTGGGCAAACAAGCGCTACGTATAGTTTATAAACAATATCAAAAACCAAGATAATTAATCGCAAAGCGATTAAACGGAAGAATATAAAGAAAAGCGATCGTTGTCTAGTGGTTATGATTCGTCCTTGCCAGAACCCTTTTTGCTTAAAGCAAAAAAGCGTTCATTGGAAAAAAAGCCTTTGAGGCGAGAGCCCAATAGCTGGTTGCAACTAGGACGGGGCCCGGGTTCAATTCCCGGCGGTCGCATTTAAACCCAAAATTAATCTAAGAAGAATACGCCAAACTTTAAATAATAGGCTCATTCAATACCTTCACAAGAAACAACTTGCCAGTTTCCATCAACCTCTTTTTTGCATTCAAATTCACAATTAATTGGGATGCCATAACACAATTGGACTTGAACATCATACTGGTTAAGCCCAGGGAGCATACTAGCAACCCCGATGCAATTACATTCCATATTTTTATATTGCTTTGTTTCGTGTGCAGTGAAGAAATCATTCCTCACAAAGTTTTGCTTTGGGAAAAAAACAAGGCAATGACCAAAATAATAATCAAAATTATTAATAATAATTCAATCTTAATTTTCACACACTAAAAAAAGAGCAAACTATTATATAAATATTTTCGAAAACATACGCGTTCACTTTGATTACGACTTGCACACAAACGCAGTCTATTGAGCCAGTCCTAGAAAAGAATTAATAAATTAAGCGCAAGAATAGAATTAAAAAAAATTAAATAAAAGAGAAAAAGTATTTATCTTCTTGCCCTTGGCTTGGCTCTCTTTACTGCCTTTCTTTTTGGTTTTGCAACAAATTTCTTTGCCTTCACGACAGGTTTTTCGGGGTGAAGAACCCTATGTGCAAGCAATCTGCTCACCCTTGAAGAAGATTCCCTATGGGAATTCAACTGAGAGAAAACCTCAGCCATGCTAAAATGGTACGCCAATAGAGCTGGACCCAAAGCAAATGCCGTTGCAATCTTAAATCCGAAAGTAAGTGCTAAAGGGTTAATAAAGAAATAATTAAAAATCAGGGTCGCAACTGCCCCTAAAGCAATGTAAATGAATAAGAAAATAATCAAGGCAAAAAAAGCCCCTAAAAGAATGCTATTTAAAGTTTTGCCTGATTTTCCGTGAGTCAAAGCCCAAGACTCCTTAATAGTTTCTTTAATACCCAAATCACACCTGCTTGAAAAAACCGAGGTTGTGAAAAACAATCTCACAATGTTATAAAAGCACAGTATTGAGTAAGAAATTAATGCCAAGGTCAAAGCATACAAAACATACTCAAACCCAAAGAATGCGTAGCAATAAAAAGCAAGTGCGGAAGCAATGATTAATAACAACTGAACCCTTCTAAAAGAAACATTAGCCCCCCACACAAAAATATAAAACAATTCAACAAAAACCAAAAATATCGTATCAATAATTCTCCTTGGGGAAGGATTGCAATAACCCTGTCTTTTGCCCTCCAAACAATACTGGATGAGTATAATTATTCCAACGATTAAAACCAAATACAAAAGATCATACAAAATTATTGCTATTGGCATGGTAATGTGTGAGTAAACCATTCTCTTTTCAAAAATTGTTGGCAATAGCAAAATAAAAGGCAAAGACACCCAGAAAAAAGCAATGAACCAAGCAGCATTCTTCAACGAAATCCATGAATAAGCCGATTTAATTATCCTGTCATAATCCATGATAACAATACGATTATTGGGTATAAAAACATTACTATTACCCAAAATAAGTTTGCAAATGTGCGATAAGATTAATTAAAAAAGACAAAATAATTTTTTTACAAAAAAATTAATTTTTTTCACAAGAAAAACAATCCTGCGACAAATAACTTTTTTAAAAATTTATAAATCCAATTCAAATCAAAAAAAATGTGGCTTAAAATAAAACCCGGTCAATACTTTTCTCCACCACCAAAAAAACATCTTTAACAGAATCATTAGAATCAACAACAATTATATTTTCTTTAGGAAAAAATGAAGGCATTTTAAGAAAAAAGGGCCTTAACTTTGAAACAAACTCGCTACTGCGAAAATTATCTGACTGCTTTCTTTTAGTTGAATCATCCAAAGCCATCCTTTTAGCAGCAATTTCTGGCGAAACGTCAAAAACCAATGCCAAATCAGGCGGCAAAAAATCTTTGTGCCTCAAAAAAACTTTTTCAAAATCAATTCCCTGCACAGTCTGGTAAGCAATGCTACTATACTTATAGCGGTCGCACAAAATAACAAAACCCTTTTTTAGACAGGGCTTTATTATATTTTCAATATGCCATTTCCTATCTTCGCAAAACAAATCAAAAATTTCCTCTGAAAAATCGCTGGAAGATTTTTGCTTTTTAAATAGCTCACGCAATTTTAATCCATACGGCCCATTAGTGGGCTCATCAGTAACCAAAATATTATCATACTTCTTATCCCGACCATAAATATACTCAAAAGCCATCTTTATCATGGTGCTCTTACCAGCCCCGGGCAAACCGTCAAAAACAATAAACTTCCCACCACCCACACTTTCCACCCTAATTAATTCCTTAAATCACAATTACTTCCTTAAATTCATAATAACTACTTTTTTAAATTTAGAAAAGCAACAATTTCATGCCAAATAAGTTCATTAATCTCACTAACTCCAAGAAGATTATTTTTTTTTGAACACACAATCCTCTTCCACCCGAGCCGAATAACATTTCTGCAATACTCGTCATAAATCGCACGCTGAAAAATTGGGTCAGACTCATGCTGGTCAACAATAACAAGCTTTCCTGAATTTTGTTTTTGTAAAAGCACTTGCGAAAACTCAAAAGGCATATCCAAAAACAACACCAAATCGGGCTTGGGCAGGCGGGAAGAAGCATTCATAACCCACTGCCATAGCGAAGCCTTGTCATCCCTCTCCAAGGCAACCTGATAAACAAGCGTGGAGGAAAAAAACCTGCTCAAAACAACAATTAGTCCCTTTGAAAGCAAATCTTCAATATTCTTTTTTGATTCATAAAAATCGCACAAATAAAGCAAAGAAATAAACTCAACAGGCAACGCATCCTTTGAACCAAAATCCCCTTTAAGGTACGCATCAACAAGCTTTCCAAAACCAACCCCATGCTTTGGAAACTGCAAAAAAACCGCACTCCTCCCAGCCTTATTTAATCTCTCAACCAACATCTGGGCATGAGTAGATTTACCGCTAGCATTAGGCCCCTCAAGAACAATAAGCTTTCCACGCACAAAAAACCACTTCTAAAATAACTACTTCAAAGTTAAAAAAACTACTATTAACCAAAAAAGACGCAATCACCCACAAAAAGCAGGTGAAATTAGCTGAAAATAAAAAAAAATTTTTAACTTTTATAAAACTCAGAAAAAATACCATTCCCTGCGCTTTAATGCGTACAAAAACCTTTAAAAAAGAAACCAAGCCAAGAATCAATAAACAACACCAAAAAGCAATAAAAGCGTCTGTGATGTAATGGTAGCATAAAAGCCTTCCAAGCTTTTTGTCGGGGTTCAAATCCCCGCGGACGCACTTAATTTTTTTGGGAAAAAAACCATTGTTAATAAACAAATTCTATTAAATATAACAAACACTAATTTCATATAAAGTGAAACTAAATGAAGAAAGAAAAAAAGCAAAAAGCAAATCAAAAAATCGCGCTTGAAAGGATTTATCGCTTATTTGAACTTGCAGTGGAAAAAGAAAAATACGCAAAAAGATATATTGGCTTAGCGCACAAAATAAGTGAGAAAACAAAGACAAAAATACCAAAAGAGTTAAAACAAAAACACTGCAAAAAATGCAACTCATTAAAAGTAAAACAAGAAAAGAAAGAACCTTTCTTGATTATTGCCTGCCAAGAATGCGGGGAAAAAAAGAAATATGGATTAACGTAAAAACAAACTAAATTAAAACTCCGCACTAGTTAACATTAACTCAACTAAATTAAAATGAAAAACACCCTGCGCCAAAAAAGCCAATTTTGTATCAAAAAAGCTAACTAAAAAGATTTATAAACAAGGAAAATCCTTATCTAAGTGAAATAAAAATAAAAAGCTAAAGGAGGTGAAGAAAAATGGAACGAAAAGGACAAGGAGCAATAGAATACCTCCTAATAATTGGAGCAGCAATACTCGTAGTAGCAATAGTAATAATTGCAGTAACAGGAGTACTAGGAACAACAAACGACAGAGGAGAACAAGCATCCGGAGACCAACTAGCAGCACAAGAAAGCATGGACACAACTGGACCAGCAATTATTGGATTGCCTATAGAGCTAGCTGACTTTACCACTGCTGGTGGAGGAGTGGGTATGAACAAAACATTCACAGTTACAGCAGGTCGACTAAGCGCAAGTGATACACTAAGCAATATTGACCGATGCACTATAACTGGAACAGGAAGTGGCTGGGCTTCAGCAACTACTGGGACAAAAAATGGCACAGCAACACAAATGCTTGATTTATCAAGCGCAGTTGCACTAGCTTTTACAGCAACTCCCGTAGCGGGAAACAATATCAATGGATCAGCATGCACAATAACTCTTACCTGCTTTGATGCGCAAGGTAATTCAACTGTAGTAACATCCCCAGCAGGAATGACATGTTAGTCGAAAAAAACTACTTTAACAAAAGAAAAGCCTCTTTTTGGGGGCTTTTCCTTTCTCTTTTTAAATGTTTTCTTTAAGTTTTTACTTAATACTAATGGCTCCTCAAAAGCCGTTTGACGGTTTTAAGAGTAGAGCATTTAACACTGAAAAGTGGTGGGTGAACGAAATGGGAATAGCAGATGTGCCAAAAGAGCACTTAATAGAAGAGACGGCAAAAAAACTGGGCGAAGAAATTGAAAAACCCGCCTGGATGAACTATGCAAAAACAGGGGCGCACTCCGAAAGAGCGCCAATAAGGCAAGACTGGTTTTATGTAAGAATGGCAAGCATTTTATGCAAAGCGCACTCCTGGGGAGTAATAGGAACAGAAGCTCTCAGAAGCTATTACGGGGGAAGAAAAAACAGGGGAGTAAAAAGAGAACACCACTACAAAGCAAGCGGAAAAGTAATTAGAGTATGCGTGCAAACACTTGAAAAGAAAGGATACTTGGAAAAAGCAACGCCAAAGGGAAGAAAATTAAGTGTAAAAGGATTCAAATTATTAAACGAATTATCAAAAGTTGTTGAAAAGAACATGAAAGAAAATATTTACGCTAAAAAACCAAAAGCAAAGAAAGCATTTGATGAAAAGAAGAAAAAAGAAGTTCAAGACACACTAAAAAAACAGGACAGGGGACACTCAAAACCTGTTGAAGAAAAAAGTCAAAAAGCAGTGAAGAAAAAGAAAGAGAGTGATGCATAAATGGCTCGACATAAAAAAGAAGAATTCAAAGAATTCATGGTCAGTGAAAGAAAAAAAATCGGGTCAGGTCTAACCAACGCCCCAGTATGGCTAATGCAAAAAGCGGGAAAAAGAATATGGAACAACAAACAAAAAAGAACCTGGAAAAACATTGACATGAAAGACAATTACTTCAAAAACAAGCAAAAACAACAAAGAAAAACAAAAAAAAGCGGGGACCACAAAAAGCATTCAAAAAAAGTAACTGAAAAAGTGGAGAAGTGATAGAGCATGGCAAAAGAATTCAAGGAAAAAACAATCACAATTAATTTAAGAAAAGTTTTTGAAAAACCCGTAACAAAACGAGCCATAAGCGCAAAAAACATGATAATAAAAGCTGTCAAAAAAGAAACCCGCGCAAAAACCATTAAAATAAGCAACAAAATAAACGAAGAATTATGGAAAAGAGGAAAAGGAAACATACTGCGAAAAATAACGGTAAAAATTGTTGCTGAAAAAGGAATTATGCGAGCACTAATGCCTAACGAAAAATATGAGCCAAAACAGGAAAAGAAAAAAGATGACAAAAAAACTGAAGAAAAAAAAGAAACAAAAAAAGCTGAGCAAAAAGAAGAAACAAAACCACAAAAAGCTTTGGAAAAACAAGAAACAAAAAAAACTTAAAGAAAAAAATAATTCTTTCAAAAAATATTCCAAAAAAAGGCCCTAAAACTTAATAATCAATAAATTTTTGTGATTTAAATGGAAATAATAAGAACAAGAATACTTGGGTCAAACTATGTGGGCTTATTTGGCATATGCAATGATTCTTTATGCTTCCTGCCCGAACAAATAGACAAAAAGACGGAAGACAAAATAGCAAAAACACTTGATGTGAAAACAGTAAAAATATCCATTTACCAAAGTGCACTTTTAGCAGTTTTTGCAAAAATGAACAACAAATACGCTTATCTCCCAAAATTCGCATCAATAAGGGAAATTGAGGAAATTGAAAAAGAAATAAAAGCAAAAATAATAAACACTGAAAACGCACTTGGAAATTTAGTTGAACTAAATGATACCGGGGCAATAATATCAAACGCCCTTGACACAAAAGTGATGGAAGAAATAAAAAAAACAGGGCTTGCTGTAGAGCAGACAAACATTGGCAAAACAGAAGTTGTTGGCTCGGCACTAATCGCAACAAAACAAGCCTTCCTGATAAATCCAAACGCAACTAATGAAGAGGTAAGCAAAATTCAAAAAACACTTGGAGTAAAAGGAGGGTCATCAACAGCAAACTATGGGGACCCGTTTGTAAGAAACTCCGTGCTTGCAAACACAAAAGGAATAATACTTGGAGAAACAACCACCCCTCATGAAATAAACCGAATAGAAGAAGCACTATCAACAGAATAAAATTGAAAAAAAACAGGGTTAAAATAACTGGAAAAAAAATAATTGCATAGATATTTATTTGTTGCCAAGAAGGAATAAATGGGTGAGGATAATGGAATACAACGCAAAAGGAACATACTTAAAAAAAGGAATCACTGAAAAATTCAATAAAACAATAAGTGCACAAAATGAAAAAATGGCAAAAGAAAAACTTTATGCAGAAATGGGAAGCAAACAAGGGCTAAGAAGAGTGGATATTAAAATTGAGGAAATAAAGGCGGCGAAATAAAATGGCGGAAAATAAAGGACAGCAAATAAGCGAAGAACAGCTAATTCAAATGGCACGGCAAGATGAACAAGAAATAATGCAAAAGCAATCAATTTTACAACAGCTTATGGAAATGATTAGAGAAGCAACTAACGCAAAAGACACTCTAAAAGAACTTCAAAAAACAAAAGGAAAAATATGGGTTGCAGTAGGAGCAACAATAATGATTGAAGTACAGCCAATAAACACAGAAAAATGCAAAATGGGTTTAAGCGAAAACGGCTACAAAGATACAACCACAGAAGAAGCAGCCAAATGGCTGGAAGAAAGGGAAATACAATTAAAACAACAAATCGAAACCCTCCAAAAAGAAATAACTGAAGGCCAAAACAGATTAACGCAAATAGTAGGAATAATAAAACAAATAGAACAAGAAAAAAGAAAACAACTAATGAGCCGGCCACCAACAATCTCAAAATAAAAAAATCTTTTAACAAAAGCACACTAAATTAATTTTATTTAATTTCAATCATTATTTAACTAAAAAAATAAGTGAATGCTTATGTTTGGGTTCCTAAAGCAAAAATTAACTGATTTTACGAGCAAATTAAAGCAAAAAGCGCAAACCGAAACTGACGAAAAGGAAAAGCAAGAAGAAAAGATTGAAGAGAAAAAGGAAATTAACAAAGATGATTTTGTTGAAAAAATAAAGACTGAAAAAGAGGAAGAAACCAAAAAAATTCAGCAAAAAAAAGAAGCGGCAAAAATACAAGAGAAAGCAAAAGAAACAATCCAAGAAGAAAAAGAAAACCCCCTGCCTGCAAAACAAGAGGAACAAAAAAAGGAAGAAAAACAAGAAAAAAGAACTGAAACGCAAACAAAGGAAAAATTAAAACAAAAAATTGAAGAAAAACAAAAAGCGCAAATAAAAGAAAAGCCTGCTGAAGAAATTAAGTCCCAAGAAAAAAAAGGGGGAATACTAGGGAAACTATTTGGTTTTGGAAAAGCAAAAAAGGACGAAACTAAAGCACAAGAAACGGAGAAAACGAAAAAAGACAAACAAAAAATGCAGGAAACAATAAAAACACAAGAAAAAAAGAAAAAAACAAAAGAAGAACTTGCCAAAGAAATGGAAGAAAAAATGTTTAAACAAATAGAAAATGAACTGGGTGAAGAAGCAAAAGAAGACACTGAAAAAGAACTAATTGAAATACAAGACAATGTTGAAGAAAAAGCACCAAAAGCAGAAGAAGAATTAACTAAAGAAAAAATTGAAGAAAGTGCACCAAAATCACAAAAAAAAGAAATTATTGAAGAAGAAAAAATAATTGCAGAAACTAAAGAAAAAACATTGGAAAAAAATGGAAAACTTGCTCCAGAAGAATCTAAAACTTATAAAAAAGAACCTACTGAAGACTGGGAGAAAGCAGAAGAAGAATATGCTGAGTCTGTGGAAGCTGAAGAAGAAAAAATTGAAAGAAAGGAAAAGCCAAGGGACATTAAAATAAAAACAATTGAAGAAGACAAAAGAGAACTAAAAGCAAGCGTGGGCGTGGGTGGAAAACTAAAAGGATTTCTGTTTGGTGGAGTAGAGATAAGCGAAAAAGACATTAACGACTTATTGTGGGAACTTGAACTAAGCCTGATTGAAAGCGATGTGGAACAAGATGCGGCAAGCGAACTCGTAAAACAAATAAAACAAAGACTCATCGGCCAAAAAGTTTCAATAAAACAAATAGATGAATACCTAAAAGAACAAATAAAAGAAATACTTACAGAAATGATGAAAACAGAAAACATTGATTTACTTCAAACCGCAAAAAAGAAAAAAGCGGAAAAAAAGCCATTTGTACTATTGATGCTTGGGCCAAACGGGGCGGGAAAAACAACAAGCATAGCAAAACTAGTACACTATTTTAAGAAAAACAATTTAACAAGCATAATAGCAGCAGGAGACACTTTTAGGGCAGGAGCAATAGATCAAATAGAAGAACACGCAAAAAGATTGAACGTAAGAGTAATAAAACAACAATACGGGGCAGACCCCGCAGCAGTAGCGTTTGACGCGATAAAAGCAGCAGAAGCGGGAAAAATAGATGTAGTGCTTATTGATTCAGCAGGAAGACAAGAAACAAACAAAAACCTAATGGAAGAATTGCGCAAAATTGAAAGAGTGGCAAAACCGGATTTAAGGATTTATGTCGGAGAAGCATACGTGGGACAAGCATTATTAGATCAGGTTAATGAATTTAGCGAAATAATAGGAATAGATGGATTCATTTTAACAAAAATTGATACTGACGCCAAAGGCGGAACTGCAATCTCACTCCTATACAAAACAAAAAAACCAATAATCTTTGTAGGAACAGGACAAGAATATGATGATTTTAAAGAATTCACGCCGGAATTCGTGCTGGAAAGAATAATATAAATCAAAACAACTATTATTTAATGAAAATAACCAAAAGCACAAGAGAAAACCTCAAAAAGGATAAATTGGTTTTAGGCAAAAACTGGAAAAAAACATACAAAGGTTTTTTTGGAAACAAAAAAAACATTGACCAGTTCGTTAAAATTACTTTGCCGTACTTTTTGAACAAACAAAGCATTTCAATATTTTACCCCGCAAGCGCTAATGGGGGCCTTGGAGAAGAATTAGCCAAAGAACTACGAAAAAAAGGGATTAAAACAAAATTAACAATAAATGATGTTTCAAAAAAGCACCTAAAAGAAAACACCAACAAAAAAACCAAAAAAATCTGTGCTGATTTGCTAAAATTAAGGTTAAAAGAAAAATTTGACTTAATCATTATGCGAAGCAGTTTGGATTATTTTCCAAACAAAAAACTTCAAACCCGAATACTTGGACAAATTAGAAATTGGCTGAAAAAAGAAGGAGTATTCATCAATCAAATCGCAGCACTAAACACCAACCACTCGCGGGATTGCGCCGATTGCATTTATAACTCAACAAAAAGAATGGGAAAAAGGCACTTTCAAAGCATGGGGGACATTAAACAAATTTACAAAAAAGCGGGCTTTAAAATTTTGGCGGTTATTAGCGGGCCAAAATTAATCATAACTGCAAAAGAGCACAAAAATAGATACAAAATAACAAAAAAAGATGTTGAAAAAATTAAATCAATAATAAAAAAATTTAAAACAAGAGAAATTAAAGCAACAAAAAAAGGATATAAAATTAAATTCACTTTCCCAATAATAATTGCAAAAAAATTAATTTTAAACAACCAAAAGGATTATTAATTGGCTAAATCAATTTATATTTATGAATAAAAAATCTGTACCCGGCCATCCAAGCCCAAGATCTGTCGCCACCGCCCACAACACACCTCATATTATCCCCCCGCCCAAAGTTAAAATGATGCATATCAATTCCGTAACTTTTAATAATAGCTTTGCCAGATTAGGCGAAAAGGCAAAAACTGAATTATTACGAAAATTACACACAAAAGAAGCAACTGAATTTATCCACCCATTAAAAAGAATTATTGTTAGTCACAGGGAAGATAAATTTGTACGAATACTTGCTGCAAAAGCGTTGGAGCGAGTGGGAACTGTAGAGGCTGCCAAAGCATTAGAAGAAGCTTTGCTTGAATTAGGGATTGCACACCACAAACCTGGCGAGTATCAAGACTTACGAGATAATATTACACAATCAATTCATACATTATCTCAAAAGCTAAGGAGTAAAGGGAAGACTTTGCCAGGTTTTATAAAATAAAAAACAACTTTCTTAGTATTTTAAACCTTTCAAAGCTGCAATTCGGGATTCTATAGGCGGATGGGTGGCGAATAAACTCATCATCCAAAGCTTTTGGCCCTTAAGCGGATTAGCAATGTACAAATGAGCAGTAGCCTTATTGGCTGCTTCTAAAGGCTCTGTATCCTTTGAAATCTTTTCAAGCGCACTAGCCAATCCAAGAGGATTACGAGTCATTTCAGCCGCACTGGCATCCGCCAAAAACTCGCGCTTTCTTGAAATAGCAAAATTAATTATCTGCGCAATAATGGGGGTAAGAACCGCCAAAATTATTCCAATAACAAGCATAATTAGAAAAAACAAACCATTATCCTTGGAATTAGATCCAGAATGAGAATAAAACACCATTCTTATAATTAAATCAGAAAGCAAAACAGCAATACCCACAAGAACAGAAGCGATAGTCATGGTCCTAATATCATAATTCTTTATATTGGACAATTCATGAGCAACGACCCCCTGCAACTCCTCCCTATTCAATCGAGTCAAACAACCAGTAGTAACGCACACAACAGCGTGCTTTGGGTCCCTGCCAGTAGCAAAAGCATTAATAGCGGTGTCATTAATGACAAAAACCCGCGGCATAGGCAAGCCTGAAGCAATCCTTAACTCATCCACAATATTAATCAACTGCTTAAAATTAGGGTCATCACTTCTGACTTCCTTTGCGCCGGAAATTGCAGTAACAATAGAATCACAAGAATAATAAGAAATTAATGCAAAAACAATTATTAGAAAAGCAAAAATGCTAAAAATAGAGAAAAAAGCAATTCCAAAAGCCCCAAGAATCAATGAAATAACTCCCGCAAGAATTCCAATCAAAACAAAAAAAACCAGAAAAAGAACATAAGTCATACGCTTATTGCCTGCGATTTGTTCGTAAAAATTAATTGCCATTTAAAACCACCTGCAAGAAAAAAATAAAAAAAGAGGAAAAACTATTTGTCAAGATCTGAAAAATTAACCTTGACATTCTTCTTTTCCCCTTCAGTTGCTTCAAAAAACTCTTTATCCTTGTTCATTCCAAACATATTTGCGAAAATGTTACTTGGGAAAACTGCAATCATTGTATTCCACTTCATAACCATGTCGTTATAAAACTGGCGCGCGAAAGCAACTTTATTCTCCGTGCTTGCAAGCTCTTCCTGCAAAGCCTTGAAATTCTCGCTAGCCTGTAGAGTTGGATACGCTTCAGCAACAGCAAACAAACTCTTTAACGCGCCCGTAAGCAAACCATCAGCCTTAGCCGCGTCCTTAGGAGTCTTTGCTGAAAGCAAAGCGGACCTAGCCTGGGTAACGCCAGTAAGAACTGATTTCTCAAACTTGGCATAACCCTTAACGGTTTCAACCAAATTAGGAATTAAATCAGCCCTACGCTTTAATTGAACATCAATCTGCGCCCAAGCATTCTCAACCTGCTTTAATGTGGTGACCAAGGAATTGTATATGGCTATAGCAATAATCACGATAAGAACTACTATTACCGCAACCACAACCAACCCAATAGTTAAAGGATCCAAAAAAAACCACCTGCAAGTAATTAAGTTAAAATGTTTAAAAAGCATATGGTTTGGGGGAAACTAAGAGAAAAAAGTTTGGAATGAAAGAAAAAAAATTGGAAAACATAAATAAAAAATGAGAAAAATACAAAAAAAAGAGAATTTCAAAAAATAAATTAAATAAAAAAAATTTTAAAAAAAACTACAAGTCTCCAGCCTCTCTTTCAGCAGTAATTCGCGCAAGTAACCTAATTGCATCCAACTTTTGGGCACCAGTTTCGCTACCCATCTGATAAGCGCGCCATAACCTAAAAGCAGCGTCTGAATTAGGCCCGGATCCATGAAAAGCTTCTCTCATTAGCATTGACTCAATACTTTCCCTTGGAAGTCTAACATATGTTCTTCCAATCTCATCAACTCGGGAATCAAGCGCCCTTTCCCTAAACCTTTCGGTTCTTGCAGCAGTTTGCCTATTGCCGCTAAGTGGTTCAAACGAAGCCAACCTACTAGCTTTTTCTTGGAGTTCCATTTCTCTTTGAGCTTTTCTAGCCGCTTCTTGATTTTGGGTTATTTGATCTTGAATTCCCTTCCTTTGCTTTGCTCGCGCATCAGCCTCGGCTTTAAGCTTTAATTCAACCATTTTACTTCTAATTGCCCTTGCTTGAGATTGAGTAGCCTTAATTTTTCTCCTGCCAACCCTTGCTTTTAATGGTCGCCCAACGCTTAAACCAAGTGCCCCAATCGCGTCTCTTCTAAACGACCTATTACTCTGCTTTTTTGCAAACTTTGCTGTCCTTGCTGAAATTGTGCTTCCTCTCAAACAAATTCCCCCTAAAACTATTACAAATTAATCCGTCAGGTGGTTAATAAAGCTTTGGGCGGCTAAAGAGTTTAAAAAGAGAAAAACAAACGCAATAATAAAACTCACAATTTCTAAAATAAAATAAACAAACAAAAAAATAAAGCAAACAAATCACACAAAAAAACTAAAGAAATAAATTAAATATCAAAACAAATTAAATAACAAAAAAATCACTAAGCAAAACAGCAAATAACATTAAATAAAAAAAATAAAAACAATGCAAAAGGAAAACTAAAAAGGTTATGCTAGGTAAAATTACTTAATAAAAGCTAAAAAGTGAATGAAATGGGTTTAGGGGAAACACTAAGAAAAGCTATGGACAAAATACAAGGCGCAAGCGCCGTGGATAAAGAAACGGTAAAAGAAGCTATTAAAGAAATCCAGCGCGCACTAATAGCCGCAAACGTGGACACAACCACAGTATTTGCGGTTTCAAAAAGAATTGAAGAAAACGCTTTTGGGGAAATAAAAGGAACACTATCAAGAAGAGAATATGTAACAAAAATCACTTACGATGCGCTAGTGGAAATGCTTGGAGGAACACGCGCTCCAGGCGAAGTGAAGAGAATATTGTTATGCGGGCTCTTTGGTGTGGGAAAAACTACTGCAGTAGGCAAAATAGCACACTATTATAAAAAAAGAGGAAAAAAAGTGGGGGTAATATGTGCTGATGTATTCCGACCAGCGGCATTTGAACAATTAGAAACAAACGCAAAAATAGCAGGCGCAGAATTCTTTGGAATAAAAGGAGAAAAAAATGCTAAAAAAGTGGTTAAAGAAGGATTAAAAGAATTACAAAAAAAAGGTTGTGATTTAATTATCTGCGACTCGGCAGGAAGAAGCGCACTGGATGATGAATTAGTAAGAGAAATTAAAGAAATTAATGAAGAATTTAGAGGAGAAGAAAAATGGCTAGTTATAGGGGCAGACATAGGGAACTTGGCAAAAAAACAAGCACAAGCATTTCACAACGCAGTAGGAATAAACGGAGTAATAATTACAAGAATGGATGGAAGCAGTAAAGGAGGAGGCGCTCTAGTAGCATGCAGCGAAACAGGAGCAAGTGTTTATTTTATTTCAACAGGAGAAAAAGTAAATGATTTTGAAGCATTTGATGCCAATAGATACTTATCAAGAATAATGGGGTACGGGGACTTGGAAGGACTGCTTGAAAAAGCAAAAGAAGCGGACATAGAAAATCTAAACCCTGAAGAAATGCTAAAAGGAAATTTTAATTTAAGAATGTTTTACGAACAATTAAAAGCCACAAAAAAAATGGGGCCACTAAACAAAGTGGCTGAAATGCTTGGATTAAGCGTAAAACTACCAAAAGAATTATTGGAGCAAGGGCAGGAAAAGCTGGACACATTTAAAATAATAATTGACTCCATGACGGAACAAGAAAGAGTGGATCCAGAAGTATTGAATAGAAGCAGAATAGAACGAGTAGCAAAAGGCGCGGGAGTAAAGGTTGAAGAAGTAAGGGAACTAATAAAACAATACAAACAAATGAAAAAAATGTTTAAAAAATTCAAAAACATTCAAAGCGAAAAAGCAATGAAAAAATTCGGGGAAAAAGGGCTAAGCGATGTACTAAAACAAATGCAGGGAAAAAAAATGGCTAAAAAATTTAGGTTAAAATAAAAAAGCAAAAACATAATTAAAAAAAATTAATTTTTAAGTAAGGCGATTTAATATGGTAAAACACTTAGGTTTTAGGCATAGATTAGAGCCAAGAAAAAAAGACAAGAGAGATAAAACTCACAAACTAACTCCTGATCAAATTACATTAAAACGTAATAAGGGCATTTTAGAAAAAGAACTTCACGATAGACTGCTGCAGCCAACGCCAGAAAATCTAAAAAATTCACAACTAACAATGGCAAGACACATTCAGGAATTACAAATAATTTCAAAAACGCACACAAGTCAAGGAGTGCGCTTGCTGGCGAAAGCTCAAATCACAAAACTAAAACAAATACTTGGCCACAAAGAATAATGAAAAATAATTTCAAAAATCCAAACCCAAACTAATTTAACCCCAAACGCACCTGATTTAAACATGCTGCAAATAATCCAACAAGCGGTTTTAATATTAGGAACAGCAACAGGAGCAGTGACTGACGCAAAAACAGGGTATATTTATGACTGGATAACCTACCCCATGCTAATAATAGGTTTTATTCTAGCAGTAATGCAGCAACAATGGCTAAACATAGGAATAGCAGCAGTAATATTTGCAGCACTTTATATTACGTACAAATTTGGAAAAATTGGAGGTGGGGACGTAAAAATATTTTCGGCAATTGCGCTACTAAACCCCACAGGACAAGTAAATTTCTTACTAACCGCAGTATTCTTTGCAGCAATGAGTGCAATGATATTTTATTCAATTTATTTTACCTCAAAATACTACCGAAAAGGAATAAATTTTAAAGAAAACAAAGAAGGAATATTAAGAGCAGTAATGTTTGGGGCAATAATAATAATCTACTTTGGAACAATAACACAGATGCAGATGATTTCAATAACGAACACTGGAATAATAATTGTGCCAATAATTTTTGGATTAGTATTCTTAGCTCTCCAGGAAGGGATAAAAAAACACTTCTTTGAACAAAAAATAACAATAGAAAAAATAGAGGAAGACGAAATACTTGCTGAGAACAGAAATGAAAAAAAAGTGACTGAATTATTGAAAGGAAAACAACTAATAGGGGAAAAAGAAAAGCAATTACTAAAACAACACAAAATAAAATACATTTACGTATTAAGGCAACTACCGCCATTTGGGCCGTTTATTTTATTAGGGGTTTTGGTTGCAGCATATCAGCCGGATTTAATCATAATGATATTTGCATAAGGTGAAATAAATGAAAGTATTGGTGACAGGATCAAGCGGAATGGTTGGAAAAGAAGTAATTGCTGAATTAAAAGAAAAAAAACACCAGTCTGTTGAATTTGATAAAGAAAATGGCGGCGATATTTTAGATGATAAAAAACTTAATGAAAAAATGAATGGGGTTGACACAATAATCCACCTAGCAGGAATAATTGATGAAAAAAACCCCAAACTTTGGGAAGTTAATGTAACAGGAACAAACAAAGTTTTGAATGCAGCAATCAAATCCAAAGTAAAAAAAATAATTTTTGCAAGCTCAACAGCGGTTTATGGAAACACTAAAAATGCCTTGAATGAAAACACCCGCATAAACCCAAAAAACAATTATGAAAAAAGCAAAGCAGAAGGCGAAAAAATAATTTTAGGGGCAAAAAACAAAATCACGGTGTGCGTAATAAGAAGCGCAATGGTTTTTGGCGCAAATGAATACTGGAAAAAAATGATTAAAATGCTGGAAAAAAAATACCCCTTACCTTGCAGCGGAGAAAATCATTACCAAATAATTTACTCAAAAGAAATTGCAAGAGCACTAATCACAGTAATGGAAAAAGGAAAAAATGGAGAAATTTATTTAGCAGCAGGAGAAGAAAAACCAACCCTAAACGAATTCTGTGAAATGATTCAAGAAGAAATGGGGCTTGAAAAAAGAGTAAAACACATTCCAAGCTGGCTGGGAATATTACTGGGCAAAATATTTGGAATAAAACTGCTTACCAGCGAAAATATAAGACACATAAGCAAGGAAAGAAATTATGACACAACAAAAATCCAAAAACTTGGGTGGAAACAAAACACTTCGCTAAAAGAAGCAATAAAAATAGTAATACAAAAACTAAACTAGAAAAAACTCACAACTAAAATATTAACTTTTTTTAAAACACCGACTTTCTTTAAAAAAAAAATAAGCATTTCAAAGAAATAAACCGGAAATTATTTTTTAATAGCAATCATACTTTCAAACACTTTTATTAGCAAATTTACTTCTTTACTTTAGCGCCCTTCTTAACAGCATCCATCATTTTCTCTAACTTGTTTTTTATTTCAGCATCGGATTTTGTTTTCTCAATCGCTGAACCAACATGAATAATATCCGCGCCGCTTGAAATCATGTCAAATGCAAACTCTGGCGTGCGAACCCCGCCGGCAATAACTAAAGGAACTTCAAGAACTGCCTTGGTCTGGGCAACCATTTCCTTTGGAACAGGTTCTGGTGCGCCCCCACCTGATTCTAAAATAATTAATTTAGAGCCCATGTACTGGCCTGCAAGCGCTGTTGCCGCAGCCAAATATGACAAATTGCGTGGAACAAGCTGCACCCGCCCCATAAAACCAACCGCCCTGCCTGGCTCAACAACAATGTACGAAGTTGGAATAGCCTCTAGCCCCATTTTCATTATCGGAAAAGCTGCAGCTGTCTGGGCTCCAGAAATATAATACGGATCATTGCTGTTTAACAGCGACATGAAGTATGTAGCATCAGCGAATTTTGAAAGCGTGGCAATGTTTCCTGGGAAAAGAATTGTTGGAATTGAACACTTATCCTTAATAGCCAAAATAGTGTCATCCAAAAGCTTTCCCTGAGCCCCCAAAGAACCACCAATAGCAATAGCGCTAACACCCGCTTTTTGGGCAATTAAAGCGGCTTTGGCCGCCTGCTGGGGAGACTGGTTAGGGGGGTCAATAACCAAAAAAAGCATGCCCGCCTCTTCTTTTAACTGGCCCAATAACTTTGAATAAACCTTTCCATCCTTCATAAACTCACAACAAAAACAATGCAAAAAGGAGTATAAAAAACCATGCTTGAGCAAAAACAAAAGAAACGATTTTAAAACACTAAACCAAAATTCCCATAAATTAATTAATAAAAGTTAGCCTAAAGATTTTTTTATTTTCAATTCTCTTCTAAGCCCATAATCCCTTTCAGCGTCCTTTAAAATTTTTGTATTAACTTCAACAACAAACATTCCCTCCTTATTATGATTAAGTTTTTTTAACACCCCTTTAAAAGGAACAGTTACTTGAGAATGGCCGAGAAGATTTTCTTTAGAACCAGGCAAAACCAATTTTCCAGCAGCATTGCAATAAACCAAAATTATTTCATTCTCAAAAGCCCTCTCTACGCACAAAGAATCAACAAACTTTGCATCTGAATCCTCATCATATTTATCGCCAATAAAATTACTCTCTTTAGTCCAAAAAGAAGGGCAAATAACTAAACTTACTTTCTTCTTATCCATCCTTCTAAAAACCTCCCCAAAAACTAAGTCCCAGCAAATAACTAAACCCACTTTCCCAAAACGAGTGTTAAACACAGAAATCTTTCCCCCTCTGGAAAAACTACCTTGCTCAACACTGCAAATGTTAATCTTTCTATACTTTGACTTTAACCTGCCTTTAAAATCAATGTAATAAGCCGCATTAAAGAACTGCTTCTTACTCTTATCAACCATTGACCCAGAAACTATATCAATCTTATATTTTTTTGCAAGGATTTGAAAAAAACTCAAATACTCCTTTTCATGCTCGCTGTATTTTAACAATTCACGCTTATGCGAAACCGGGCCGGAAACAAAATCCTCAGGAAAAACAATCAACTTTGCTCCAAGCAAAGAAGCTTTCTTAATAAATTCCTTGGCTTTTTCCAAATTTTTTTGAGGAGAATTAACTTCAACGTGAAACTGAATAACCGCAATCTTAAATTTCATAACAAAAACCCATCTTCAACTAATTTAATTCTTTCTAATTTGATAAAAGAATTAAAACTATATTACTAAATGAATCTAATCACCTGTTGCAAATAATTTAATGCCCTCTTGGTTTTGTCCGTCGGGAAAAATTTTGTGGCAAAAGCGACTGGGTTCTGTGAGCTTTGTGCCTTTTTAGTATTTTTGCCCTATTTGCCTGCCTTGACAAAACCCTTTCACTTTTTTTTGGAATCCAAACATATTTCTCTGCAAGCCCCCGGGTTTTACCAACCCCTTTGTATTGAGTATGATCATAAAAACCATGCGAACCCTCAAGAGGATAAATTGTAACTAACTTAACTTTGGGGTGCCCCATTAAAATACGCCCATTAACAAAACCGAATAATCTTCTGCCAATACCTTCTTTTTTAAGTTTACGATTCGTAAAAAAAGAATAAATCTCTGCTTCCGATTTGTTTGGATTAAAAAAAACGCGAATATATGAAACAACAACTCCGTTTAACTTAGCGACAAAATGCTCATAATTGCCTGGTTTGTGCGGCATTATTTTTTTTAAATCTGCCCTTGGCGGCAGATTAAATTCTTCATAATTAGCTTCTATAAAATTTATATCCTCTAAACTGGCTTTAGTTAATTCTAAATTTTTTTTAAAAAGCCCCTTGAATAATGCCTTTGTGCCATAACTAGCTAAAGTGCTTGGACTATTTAAGAATATTTAAAATAACGCGCAGGAATTAACTTATTGCAAAGATTATAAAACAATTGCTAAGAAAAACTAATTAACAAACTATGGTGAGTAAATGGGAGAAAAAGAAATTGAATCCATAATAGCTGAAATTGCAGAAAAAACTAATAAAAGTGAAGAAGAAATTACTGAACTAATTAAATCAAAGGTTGAAAAATTTGCAGGATTATTAACCGAACAGGGAGCTGCATTCATGGTGCAAAAAGAATTAGGATTAAAACAAGAAACATACGAACAAATAAAAATATCGGAACTTGAAGAAGGGATGAAAGGAATTGAGCTAAAAGGAATTATTGAATCAATTTACCCAATTAAAGAATTTGAAAAAAATTCAAAAAAAGGAAAACTACAATCACTAATACTAAACGACGGGACGGGAGAAGTAAGAATAACCCTTTGGAATGACCAAGTAGGGAAGTACGATTTGACAAGAAAAAGCGAAATCACCATAAGCAATGCAATAATATCCACTTACAATGAAAAAAAACAAGCAACTTTGGGATTTAACGGGACAATAATAATAAACAAAAAAAACGAGGAAGAATTTGAAAAAATCGCCAACCTAAAAGGCGGGGCGAGCAGCGCAAGCGTTAGAGGAAGAATAATGCGAAAATTCCCCTGCAAAGAATTTGAAAGCGGGGAAAGAAAAGGAAAACTATGCTCATTTCAGTTAGGGGATGAAACAGCCGTAATAAGAGTCACTGCATGGAATGAGAAAGCAGAAGAAATGGAGAAATTTAATGAAGGAGATGCGGTGGAAATAAATAATGCATACACCAAAGACGGCAAATTTGGGATAGAACTCCACGCAGGATACAGTGCAAATATTAAAGAAACCCAAAAAGAAGTTGCAAAAACACAAGAAATACTAAAAGAAACAATGAAAGAAAACAAAATAACCCAATTAGTGGAAGGCGAAAATGCAATAATTAAAGGAAAAATTAATTCCATTGAAAAAGGAAATTATGCTTACGAAGTGTGCCAAACTTGCGGCAAAAAAATAACAAAAACCCCTAACGGAGTTTTATGCGAAAAATGCGGGGAAACAAAAGCAAAAAAGAATGCAGTAATATCCGCAATAATTGAGGATGAGAGCGGCAATATTAGAACAAACTTTTTTGGAAAAAACGCGTTAAACGCAATGGGGCTAACGCAAGAAGAGCTTGAAAAACAATTAAACGAAAAAACCCCTGACATAATCGAGGCAGAGTTTAATGGGAAACTTACTGGAAAAGAAATAAAGGTATACGGCTACACCAAAATAAACAGCTTTAGCGGAAACAGGGAATTTAATGCCAGGGAAGTTTTATAAAAAAAATCCGCTGAATTATTATTTGGGCAATAAATTACTTGCAATTATTTCATTAAGCCCAAAAAAAAGCTCTTTTTCAGAATTATTGTTATTCACCCGGTAATCAGCCATCTTCACACACTTAAGGCCGTGCTGTTCACTCACATCATTGCTTTTTAACTCAATTTCCTCTTTCTTCTTAAACTCCTCAAAACTAGAAACATCCCCATGAGAATTAGGATCGCTCTTTACCCGCTCAACCGTTCTTAAATAACGGGTTTTTATGCCGGCAAACACCTCAATAATAAACCCCCCTTTTGATTTTATCAAATCAACTTCGCTAGGGTTGCGCAGAGAAGTTATCACTAATTTCTTTGAAGGAGAATAATTACTTAATGCAAGCTTTGCCCAATAATCGTTCCCAAATTTTTTTCTGAAATCATTTGCAAGCAAGCGCATCTCCCCCCGATCTAAATGATTCTTGCCCAATTTCTTTAATTCCAAACGGATTTCGTTTCCAAGATCAATGTGGGAAAACCCATGCACATCAATCAAATACTTTGCAGCAGTATCCTTGCCCGAACCATTAAAACCAACAATACCCACAAGCACAAAAACACCTTTTAATTAAAATTAAAACTAAAACTTAAAATCAAAAAATACCAAAATAAAATTCATTAAAAACTCCGTTAAAAAAAATCGCAATTTGCCAAAATTTAATTAAATAAAAATCACTTCCCCACAATTATTCCAGCCAGTAGCCATTTTTAGCTCCTATTTATTTTAAGTTTTTAAAACAATTTTTTTAATTTAATACTCAATTGACTCCCGCGCCAAAACTCCATTATCAAAAGGGTGCTTTAATTTCTTAAATTCAGTAACATAATCAGCCAAAGAAAAAATCTTTGGAAAAGAAATGTGCGAACCTGTCAAAACCAATTCAGCTGAAGGGCTTTTTGATTTAATCAAATCAACCACTTTGTTTTCATTCACAAGGCCCAATTGAACGCAATAAAGCAACTCATCAGCAACGATCAAATCAAATTCTTGGGAAGAGATTTTTCCAGCCAAAAAATTAAAAGCCTCTTTTGCTTCGTTTAAGGCTTCATTTGAAGGCTTGCCAATAAACACCCAATTCTTTGAGCCAAACTGCTTTATTGAAATACTGCCAAACTTTGAAAGAGAAATTACTTCGCCATACTGTTCAAACTGTCCTTGGGGCACCTTCATAAACTGCGCAATCAAAACCTTTTTACCCCATCCTGCTGCACGCAAAGCTAAGCCAAAGGCAGCAGTGGTTTTGCCCTTCCCATTGCCAAAATAAATGTGAACCAAGCCGGCCAAATAAAGCCCCCCTAAACAACAACTAAACAAATGAAACAAAATAAAAAATAAACGCTAAATAACTAAAAAAAAGCAAGATTTACTTAACTTCAATTTAATGCGTTGATTTTAATAAACAAAATCAATCTTGGTGATTAGCTGCAGCCGCTTGTTGCTCCGCAATCCTCGCAAACAGTGCATGTTCCATTTCTTCTGACCTTCATGCTTCCACAATCGCGACAGGATTGGCCAGTGTACCCTTTTGATTTGGCAATAGCAACATCATCACTTAAGGCGATTTTTTTTTCAACCTCCCCGTTGGGCGACTCAACATCAGGCTTTGCCAAATTTGTTTGGACACTCACTTTAAGTTTATCATCCTTTGCTTCCTCAAGAGGCTTTATGTGGACAAAATCGGTCCTCCCCAAGTACTCATATCCAAGGAAGCGAAAAGTAAAATCAAGAATTGAGGTGCATGATTTAATTGCATCATGGCCCATAACCATCCCTGCCGGGTCAAAGCGGGTGAAAGTAAAGGAATCAACAAACTCTTCAAGCGGAACACCATACTGCAAAGCCTTGCTTATAGAAACCGCAAAGCATGCAAGCAGACTCCTGTAAGCTGCCCCCTCCTTATACATTGAAAGGAAAACTTCCCCTAACGAACCATCCTCATACTCGCCCGTCTGGATATAAAGCTTATGTCCGTCAATCACTGCTTCCTGTGTTATACCGCGCCTCCTCTTAGGCAAACGTTTCCTCTCGAGCTTTGAAACAACTAACTCATGAAGCTGACCAGGGCCTATTGTTTCATCAACATCATCCTCACTGCTAAAATTAAGCAATTCCTCAGCAACATCCCCGCTAACAGCATTAAGCGGCTGGGAAAGCTTGCTGCCGTCACGGTAAAGCGCATTACTCTTAAGCATGCTCTTGTGGGAAAGCAAATAAGCTTTTTCAATATCTGCAATAGTGGAGTTAGAAGGCATGTTAATTGTTTTAGAAATAGCTCCGGATAGGAAAGGCTGTACAGCAGCCATCATTTTTATGTGCGCATCCCATGCAATAAATCTTTCCCCGTACTTGCCGCACTTATTGGCACAATCAAACACCGCCAAGTGCTCTTTCTTTAAATGAGGTGCACCCTCAACAGTCATTGCCCCGCAAACAAACTTATTAGTCTCCTCAATCTCTTTTTTTGAAAAACCAAGGGACTTAAGCAAATCAAAAGAAGGGGAATTTAATTCAGCATCAGAAAAACCAAGACTCTTGCAAAAATCTTCCCCAAGAACGAATTTATTAAAAACAAACCTAATATCAAAAGCGCTCTTTAATGCCGCCTCAACTTTGTCAAGCTCTTTTTGGGAAAACTTTTTTGAAAGCAACTTGTCAGGATTAATTATCGGGCAGCCTTTAAGAGTAGCGTGACCAAGCAAATAATCCTCAATATCCTTAATCTGCTCTTTAGAATAACCCAATTTTTTTAATGCAAAAACAACGCCACCATTAACAATTTTAAAATAGCCCCCACCAGCAAGTTTTTTGAATTTCACCAAAGCAAAGTCAGGCTCAAGGCCGGTAGTGTCACAATCCATCAACAATCCAATAGTGCCTGTAGGCGCAAGCAATGAAACTTGGGCATTACGAAAACCAAATTTCTCGCCCCCCACTAAGGCATTTTCCCAGGATTTTTGGGAAGCCAAAACAATTTCCTTATAACACTTTGAAGAATCAAATTTTTGAGGAAGTATTGACAAATCTTCAAAAGAAGAATCGTCCTCGCTAAAAGCGGCCCTCTTGTGATTGCGAATTACACGCATCATTGCGCTTTTATTTTCACTAAAAGATTCAAAAGAGCCAAAAAGAGACGCCATCTCAGCACTGGTTTCGTAAGAAACGCCAGTCATTAGTGAAGTAATGCCTGCGGCAAGTGCCCTTCCTTCTTCGCTATCATAAGGCAAACCAAGAAGCATGAGCATGCTTCCCAAATTAGCATAACCCAAACCAAGGGAACGTGTCTTGTGGGTAACAAGCGCAATTTCCTTGCTTGGAAACTGAGCCATTACTACGGAAATCTCAAGAACAACCGTCAAGAGACGAACAGCATGAACAAACTCTTCAACTTTAAATCTGCCCGAATCCAAATCAAGGAACTTTTTCAAATTAATTGAAGCCAAATTGCACGCAGAGTTATCCACGAAGAAAAACTCACTGCAAGGATTGCTTGACCTAATCGGACCAATGTTTGGACAAGTGTGCCACTCATTAATAGTGGAATAAAACATTACCCCCGGATCTGCGCAATTCCAAGCCGCAAAACAAATTTTATCCCAAAGAGAGCGGGCTGGCAAGGATTCGCAAACTTTGCCATTAACCCTCCATTTTAAATCCCAATTCTTGTTTGACTCAAGCGCATTAAAAAAAGAATTTGGAATCACAACTGAATTATTTGAATTCTGGCCGGAAACGGTATTATATGCTCCGCTTTCAAAATGAGTATCATACTCAGTTATGGACATAGCGCATTTTCCCTGCTCGGCTAACTGAAGCGCACGAAAAACATAATTAAGCGGAACACCCAAGGAAAGCGCCTTCTTAATAGCGGTTTTTAATGCAGCGTTTTTTTCAGGGTCAAAACACTTTGCGTCACAAGCAATCTTCATTATGCCATTAATATGCTTATTACACACCTTGCTTCCAGAAACAAGGTCCGCAACTTTCTTCTCCTCCTCCATCTTCCAATCAATAAACTCCTTAATTTCAGGGTGATCAATATCAAGGGCAACCATTTTTGCAGCCCTTCTAGTAGTGCCGCCGCTCTTAATGCTCCCCGCAACAGTGTCATAAATTTTTAAATAACTCATCAAGCCGCTTGAAACGCCCCCCGTACTTAGCGGCTCGCCTTTACCCCTAAGCGTAGAAAAATTGGTTCCAGTTCCGGACCCGTGCTTAAACAACCGCCCCTCCCTTTGAGCAAGATCAAAAATCCCGCCATCCCCCATCAAAGAATCTTTTACGCCTTGTACAAAGCACGCGTGGGGTTGAGGTCGAACATAAGCATCAGTGCTTAACACAACCTCTTTCTTTACAGTATCATAATAATAATGCCCGTCACTTGCCCCTGAAAAACCATACATCCAATTTAAACCAGTATTAAACCATTGGGGAGAATTAGGTGCTGCCATTTGGTGCAAAAGCAAATACTTCACTTCATCCTCAAAAGCTTGTGCATCTTTAACAGAATCAAACATCCCTTCCTTCTCTCCCCAATAACGCCAACACCCGGCAAGCCTGTTTAAGACCTGTTTAATTGAGCGCTCCCTGCCATTTGGGGAGGCGTCTTTCTTTGGGTAGCCATTTGAATCACACTCAGGTATTTTTGCCCGCTTAAAATATTTCTGGGCAAGAATATCCGTGGCTGTTTGGGACCAAAAAGAAGGCACTTCAACATCATTTTGTTCAAAAACTATTGAACCGTCAGGGTTACGGATAATGCTTTTGCGCAGTTCAAAATCAGCAGAATCAAAAACATTTGCCCCTTCTTTTGTAAAAAGCCTACTTATCTTTAACCCTTTTGGCATCAAACAACCCCACCAAGCCCAAATTAAATTTTAAGCAATTACCCAATAACTAAAAGAAGCCGTTTTTTTAACTCGAATCCTGACAAAGCGCCTCTTGCAATATCAACTAACGCCCCGTCCTTAAAAATGGCAAAAGTAGGCAAGCTAGTTATACTAAAACGCTGCGCAATACTTTCGGCTTCAGAAACATTAACCTTCAAAACCTTGGCCTTGCCGTCAAACTCCTTTGAAATTGCATCAATCTGCGGCATTAACGCCAAGCAATGCGGGCACCACTCAGCCCAAAAATCAACCAAAACTACCCCGTTATTTATTGCTAAATCAAAATCACTCACTACTATCACCCCAAAAAACTAAAACAATAACCACAACAAACTTTGAAGTTTAAAAACCTTTGTCCAAGAAAAAACAAAATCAAAAAAACAAACCCCTTTGAACAAAAAATAAGAAAAGGACACAAAAAAATCACAAAGTTGGACAAAAAAATTTGAAAAACTAAAAAAAAACCAAAAAAAAGTTAGGAAATTGCTGATTGATCTTGAATGAAAAAAATAATTTAAAAAAAAATTACAAAGCAAACATTAATTAAAAATAAAGGGTGAAAAATTTAGTAAATAATTTACAAAAAATAACTAATCAGAAAAAACACTAGACTCAATTTGAACAGCCCTAAAACTTAACTGCCAAAACTTTCAATCTTTTCAAGCCGCCAAACAAAATTTGCATCAGAATCTATAAAATAATCCGAAATCCCTTTGGAAGCATAAGCGCCATTTACATAAAGCGCCCAATAATGCGTAGAGGGGGCCTTCTTGCCAGCAATAGAAGTCACCATAATCCCAAAAGGATACTGTTCAAACTCCAAATTACTGTTTAAGCCGGTTTTGGTGTTGCTTAAAACCAATTTCATGGCGTCAAAAGCATTCATCCCGGCATTAACATCAGCCACTGAAGAAAAAATTAACGAATTTGAATCATCATAAACGCTTAATGAAAAAGAAACTGTTTTAAGAGAGTCATTTGAAGAACTTGGGACGGTGGAAGCACAACCAAAAAGTAATGAAAAAGCAATTATGCTAAGAAAAGCGAGGAAAAAAAGTTTATTTGAATTAACCACAACTACCACGCAACAGCCTTATTAAACCTTAAAAGAAAATACTGCATAGGGGAAAAAAATCTGCTGAATAATTTAATTTTAAAAACCTGTTTTTGAACTGCAGGATCAAAAAGGAAAGCAAAAAACATTGCATACCCCACGCCGCTAGAAAGATGATAAAAAGTAAAAGGAATCTGACCAAGAACAGTAAACAAAAAAGGCTGGTTGAACAAAAAAGTACTCATCAAAGGACCAGTGATTGCATCAAAAACCAAAACCCCAATAATTGAGCCAAAAAAGTAATGCTTAATGCCAAGTGCTTTTAACTTTGAAAACCAAAAACCTAAGAAAAGAATTACAACAAAATAAGTGCTTGACGTTACTAGCGTCCACACCCCAAATTTACCCACAATAATATCAAAAGAAAACATACAAACAAAAGCAAAAGCCGCTGAAAGCAAAAAATTCTTTTTAGAATGTGGCAAAGCAAGACCAATAATTGGGTCATTATTTGGAAAAAATCTCAAAAAGCGAAGAAAAGTCGCAAAAACAAACCCCAAAACAAGCCGAACTGAAAGCATGAAGTAAAAGAAAGTGAAAGAATTTAAAAACACCTCTTATTGAAAGAAAATCTGACAAAAAAAACAAATACTTCACAAAAAATAAAAGACAATCAAATAAAAGAGGCAACTTAACAAAAGAATATTTATAAAAGTGGCAAATCCTGCTTGTACTCAATTCCCAGCTTTAAAGAAATTTCTGCTTTCATTAACTCCATGCCCAAGTAAGACGAATGATAAGGGTCCACTGGATGCTGGGAAGAATTAATCGCATCACTTACTTCCCTTGCAGTGCTTGCAGAATAATGCTTAAGCAAAACGCTGTTTGGGGAATAATGTTCAACAAATATTTTGCCATTTTCTGTTTTTATTATGAAATAACCGCGCGGATCAAAAAAACAATTAGTAAAATTCCCGTGTTTCTCGACAACATCAATCGAGTCCTGCCAATTATCCTGATAAATGTGGGCACTCGCAGAAATCGTGGTTAAAGAACCCATCTTTAATCCAAGCCTATTCGCAATAATTTTTTGCAAATTCCTCAAACCAAAAGCATTCAGCGGCCAACCACGAAACATATCATTACTCCTAATATAAGAAACCAAAAACAAAGCGCCATCCAAAACCAAGGCCTGCACCAGAACAAGACAAGGGTGCATCTTATTACCACGCAACTCTTCCTCAACAATCCAAGTCAGGGCAACCCCAGATTTTCTATAATAATCTTTGGACAAAAGCAAAATAATATCCTCAATTTGGTCAATCTTTTCCCCATTCTTTCCACTCCAACCCCTAAGCCTCGAACCATAAGTATATGCAGTGCCCTCAGGAACCCTGCCCAAACAAATTTCATCATAATATTTTTTCAAATACGCCTCATCAAACCTAAAATAAGGCTCCACTTTTGGCTTGATTGGATCCTCAGATTCAATAATCACCATTAAATTCAGACACTCTTTAAGCTCAACCGAATCAGTTGATTTTGCGCGGGTTACTCTGCCATAATCATTAATGGTTTTTAAAATTTCAAGCCATGCTCTCCCAATAGTTTCACTTCGCACAACAAACCCGCTAGATTCGCTTGGAAAACTACCCTTAGCCAACTTTGGCTTAGGGAATAATTTTGATTCACTGTAAGGCTCTTTTTTAGAAAGAGAAACAAGCACTTCATTTATTGCCGACGCATAAAGAGTTGAATCATTTAAATCGCTTATTTTATCAGAAATATCAATCAAAACAACATTTTCTCTTAATTTCTCCAAATCACTTAAAGGAATTTCTTTTGAAATTTTTGTATCTGTACCAAAAACCTTCCCATCAACAACCCCTTTGGAGAAAAAATTTACTAAAACCTCCTTGCTTTTGGCCTTGTCATTGCCAACAAGAATTATGTACCGAATGTTCGGGTTTGCTAAGCAATTTCTAATTAAAGGTTCAAGCCCGTTTTGACGGTCATAAAAATTTCCCAC
>CAZIPK010000001.1:36085-45991 GCA_964541135.1 uncultured archaeon
TTTACCACAACTGCAAAAGAAGATGGATCAAGGTTCTTTGAAACAATTTCCTTATAAGACCACAAAGTAGCAATTCCAACATTGCTCTCTAAATTACCAACCAAAAGTTTTTCACCAAATTCCTGGGGCCAACCGGACTCTTTTAAACAGGAAACAAAATCAGCCACAAGCAACCCCTACCATAAGTTGATAATGCACCAGTTAATCATTTAATCATATCTTAAAATTATAAAAAATTGGTCCAAAAAAATATTCTTTTAAAATAAAAAAACTACACCCCAAAGAGCAATTGTTTAAATACTGAATCAAAAAATATGTGATAAGAACAAAAACTTTTTACAAGGCACATGTTATGGATGAAAAAGTTCTGGCACTAAAAAGAAAAATCCTTTTTGGGGAAAATGATGAGACTGCCTTTATTGGATTTAAAAACGAAAAAGAATTCAACTTTACAAAAGAAATGCTTGGACAAACAGAGTTCTTGCTAAGAAAAACTACTAACGAATTGCAAAAAATTAGCGCAGAAGAAGATACAAATTACAAACAAATAATACCCTACACCATTCTTTCCCACAAAAACAAAATATTTTGCTACCAAAGAACCCCAAAAGGAACTGAAAACCGGCTGCATAACAAATACTCATTAGGAATCGGGGGACACATAAATGAAATTGATGAAAAAGACAAAACAAAATTAATTGAAGAAGGAATGAAGCGAGAACTTAATGAAGAAGTCAAATTCGAAGGAAAATTTTCTTCAAAAATTATTGGGTACATAAACAAAGAAACAGGAATGGTTGAAAAAGTGCACTTCGCAATAGTTTACCTCTTAGAGCTTGAAAATGAAAAAATAAAACTAAAAGAATCAAAATTAACCAATGGGAAATTTATGCCCCTTGCGGAAATTGACGAAAAAAAAGAACTTCTTGAAGACTGGAGCCAAACAATATTGCCCCACTTAAAGCAAATCATAAAATAAAAAAAATTTTTGAAATTAAAAAGAAAAAGTGATTCCATGCCGAACAGAAACCCTTCTCCAGAAATAATTGTTGCCATGAGTAAAAGCGGAATTATTGGAAAGGAAGGAAAACTTCCCTGGAACAACCCAGCTGATTTAAAGCACTTCAAACAAATGACTAGTGGAAATGTAGTGATAATGGGGAGAAAAACCTGGGACTCACTTCCAGCCCGGGCAAAGCCCTTACCAGGCAGAATAAACATTGTAGTAAGCACCACCAAAAAGAGAATTAAGGGCGCACAAGTTGCACAAACTCTTAAAGACGCAATACACCGTGCACAACAAACAATAACAACACAAAAAAAATCTAGCCCTGTAAAAATATTCCTCATAGGGGGCGCAAGGATTTATCAAGACGCAGTGAAAAGCCGTCTTGCAAGAACAATGCACATCTCAATAATTTCCGGAAGACACACTGGAGACACACACTTCCCAAAATTTGATAAAAGAAAATGGCGACTTACCCACAGCGAACAAAAACAAGGATTTGTTTACCAAGTAAGAGACTTAGGACGAACTAAAAAAATAAAACACTAAAAAAATTAATTCACTTATTAAAAAAAATCACCCAATTAAAGCCGGCAAAACACCCAAAAAACGTTTAAAAAGAACTAAACAAGAAATAATTACTGTTAAGTGCAAAGGAAATAAAAATTAGCCAAGATTTATTTTCAAAAAAGCACTATAACGAGGTGATTAAAATGGCGACAAGTAAAAAAATAGAAAAAATAGAGGATTTGCCAGGGGTAGGAGAAGGGGCGGCAAAAAAACTCCAAGAAGCGGGGTACAAAACACTAGAACAAATAGCAACCGCAAGCGCAGTAGAATTAAAAGAAATTGCAGGGCTTGGAGAAGGAACTGCGGAAAAAGCAATAAAAGCCGCACGAGATGCACTAGACATGGGATTTGAGACAGCAGATATTTTAGCAGAAAAAAGAAAACTTGTGGGAAGACTAACAACAGGAAGCAAAGAACTGGACAGCCTGATAGGCGGGGGAATTGAAACCCAAAGCATAACTGAAGTTTACGGAAAAATGGCAAGCGGAAAATCACAGTGGTGCTTTCAAACAGCAATAACCGTACAACTCCCAAAAGAACAGGGGGGGCTTGAAGGAGCCTGCCTTTACATTGATTCGGAAAATTCATTTAGGCCGGAAAGAGCCATCCAAGTGGCAAAAAAATTCGGAATGGATCCAGAAGCCGCACTAAAAAACATTTATGTTGCAAGAGCATACAATGCAGAACATCAAATGATACTCGCAGATAAGGCGGCGGAAATGATAACCGCACACAACATAAAACTTTTAATAGTTGATTCACTCACAGCACAATTCAGATCAGAATTTGTTGGGAGAGGAACCCTCGCAGAACGACAGCAAAAATTAAACAAACACTTAAGGACACTTCAAAAAGTCGCTGAAATGCACAACGTAGTTGTGCTGGTAACAAACCAAGTAATGTCAAGACCCGACATATTATTCGGGGACCCAACAGAACCAATAGGCGGAAATGTGGTGGGGCACGCAAGCAAAACTAGGCTGTACTTAAGAAAAAGCAAGGAAGACAAGAGAGTAGCAAAACTGGTTGATTCGCCATCACTCCCTGACGGCGAAGCGCTATACAGAATCACTGAAAACGGGATAGAGGACATAGACGAATAAAAAACCTAAAAATTAAAACTTTAAAAAATTTGCAAGGGAAAACCCCTTGCAAAAATCAAAAAAAATAATTAAATTTTAATAAGGCAATAAAATTAAAACAAAAAAAAGAAACAACTTAAAGTGTTTCCCCATAATGACTAGAAAAAATTATTTCCAAAAGCTTTTGAGGGTTAGAAAAATCATTAACTATCACATGCGCCCCGGCATAAATTAACCTTTGCCTCTTTTCTTCCAAAGTAAAACGCCCCTCATCCGACAGCCGAGTTAAATTAGGAGTCAATACTGCAACTCTAACACCATAGTTATTATGAAGCAACTCAGGGAAGCCATCGCCAAACGTAACCAACTGGCCAAAAGACAAATTCTTTTCCTTCACCAACGAATCAATAATAAATTTCTTCGGGTCCGCACGGGGGTCGGGAAGAGAACCGGCCGCCTTAATATTTTCCCTTGGAAAAAAAGAGGAGAACCCTAAAAAGTTAATGCTCTCAATAACCGGAGCAATATCCGTACCGCTTGCAAGAAAAATATTCTCCCCAAGCTTTTCTTTAATCAATGACAAAAATTCTTTAGAACCAAAAACAGTCAAATCATCTTTTGGAATTGTTCGCCTGCGCAAATCAACTGACTCAGCCAAGGCAGCAGTATAAACATTCTTGTAAAATTCTGCTGCGTTAGGCTTGCCGCCAAACTCCCTAATTCTACTAACAAGGCGATCCATGCAAATAATTGTGGGAACACCATACGTTTCCTCAACATCCTTAATAACAATATCCCTCGCAACTTCAAGCGGAAGGTTTGTGGCTTTATGCAACTGGCTCGAATTAAGCCTAACCATTAAATCAATCCAAACACGCTCAAGTGAAAGCGTCCCGTCAAAATCAAAAAGAGCTGTGGTGATTGCAGTACCATCAAAGGGGCGGATAATTTCAACCCCGTTAAGTTCCATAGGTTCCTTAAGCAAACCCTTTTCTCCTGGCCAGTTTTTTGGAGGATTCATGCAAAACAAATGGATGCAAAATCTTTTAACAATACGGAAAAAAATAACTCCCAAAAGTTAAGCTTTTTTATTTTAATAATTTAACTCAAAATCTTTCTTGAAGTTTTCAAAAGTATTTTCTTTAATTGAAATGCGAATCTGTTTCATTAAATCAGCAATGAAAAAAGTGTTGTGGTAAGACAGAAGCATTAAGCCGTTTTGTTCGTGGGTTTTGTACAAGTGATGCAAATACGCTCTTGAATGATTTTTGCAAACAAAACAGTTGCACTTAGAGTCAAGGGGTTTGAAAGAAGTTTTGTGAATAGCACGGTCAATCTTAATTTGCCCTTCATGAGTAAAAATCAAGCCGTGACGGGCCATCCTTGTGGGGTATGCGGAATCAAAAACATCAACCCCCCTCTCAATTGCGTTTAATAATTCAAGCGGAGAACCAATACCCATAACATAAACAGGGGCTTCTTTTGGAATTATTTCTTTTGAAGAAGAAATTATTGGGTACATGTCACTTTGCGCTTCGCCAATACCAAAACCCCCAAGAGCAATTCCGTCAAAACCAATTTTTGACAAAGCTAAAGCCCCTTTAATTCTCAAATCCTTATGAATCCCTCCTTGGGTTATCCCAAAAAGCAATTGGGCAGAATTATTTTTTTCGTTAAGAAAATCATGCGCTTTTTTGCACCTCTCACCCCACTCAATAGTACGAATCAACGAATCAATATAATCCGCCCTTGATTTGCCATATTGGGGCTGGTGATCAAGACACATTGCCACATCACTCCCAAGCACTGATTGGATTTGAATTGCTTTTTCAGGCGTAATTAATTCAATGCTTTTATCAAAAGGATTGCGAAAATAAACCCCCTTATCAGTCACCTTGTGAACGAAGTGATCCAAAATTAATTGAAAACCCCCCGAATCAGTAAAAATGCTTTTATCCCAGCCAAAAAAATTATGAATCCCCCCAGCTTTTTCAATAAGAGGCAAGCCGGGTTTTAAATAATTAATAAACGCATTTGAAATAACACACTCAACACCCATCTCATTTTGAAGCTGCCCATGCGTTACAAACTTTACTGCACCCTTAGTGGCAACAGGCATGAAAAAAGGGGTGCGAACCGCCCCGTGTGCGGTGTGAAGAACTCCTGTTCGGGCAAGAGAACTACTTGATTCACTAATGATTTCAAAACAAGGCATAATAAATAAAAAAATAAAAAATGCTTAAATATCTCATTGTTTTGTTAAAATGACATCAGCATCCGGTCCGCGGACAATTAACTCAACAACATATCCACACCGCCGCATATTTTTAACAAAAGTTTTTCTTTCCGCTTTCCCAAACATAATGGGAGTAATAAATATTTTTCCCCCCTGACGCAAACCCGATTTTAAAGCTAATAAATGTCTCTCCAATAACCCAACCCCATTAAGATGCACTAAAGCGGTGTCTGAATAAATTACATCAACAGGGTGCTTTGCCAAATACTTTTCCAAAGCAAATATATTTGATTGGAGAAAATCAACCCGCCCTTTTCTTGCAATCTTAATCCAGTCAGGGTAAAAATCCACTCCCCAACCAAGCACTTTAACAAAACGCGGTCTAAACTTTTTAGATAATTGATTAGCTCCGACTCCAGCACCACAGCCCCAATCTAGCACCCTTAACCCCATTCTGCGCGCAGACAATAATTCTATAATAAATTTTGAAATCCCCCCGCCAAATCTAGAATCGGTTTCGCTAAAAGGCGTTCTTGACACATCCCACTCAAAAACAAAAGGAACTCTTTTTGGGCGACGATTATGCGTCGCCCCAACTAACACAGAAGTTTTTCTAAATTTTTTAATTTGCACCCCTTTTTTTGAAAGAGTTGCCCTACTTACTATAGGCATACAATTAAATGATACTGTGCGAAACATTATATTCATTTCTGAACACAAATTACATTGGACTAGGCCGGGCCGGTAGCGGTGGCTTGTAACCAGAAACCCGCTTTACGCTGGGGCCGAAAGCTTGGGAAGAGGTTCGTAGGCAATACAAACACCACAATACTTGCGACGAAGCTCTGTCCTTACAGGTTTTTTTTTAAAATGAAACCCGCCAGGGCAGGAATGCAGCAACGGTAGTTTTAGAGAAAGACGCTGAAGGGAAACGGAGTGGAGCAGGCTTTGTGAAATGCTTGTGTTGACTGAAAAATCCATTCCCAGCACGTCCATAAAACACAACCAAATATACATAAACTCGTATTAAAACTAATTAAAATCAATTTATTAAATAAAATAAAAATAATTATGTAGTAAAAACCCTTTGTAGAGGAATGTTTAAATACTATAAATAACAATGAATTAGTATAATTTCTAGAGGATTTAAAATGTATGGAAAAGAAAAAATGTCAGTTAAGGACTTAATAGAACAAATGCGCGAAGAACTAAGAAAAGAACAAGAAGAAAATGATGTTACTCCTGCAAAAAAATCAAAACACAAACAAAAAGCAAAACACAAGCCAGTGGCAAAACCAAAGTCAAAAAAAGCTAAAAAGAAAAAAAAGTAATTATCCTTTCATAGAACGCTCTTTTTTAACTTCTTTCTCAAGAGAGTGCAAAACGGATTGAATTACTTCAAGCAATTGCCAGCCATTTTCTTCTGCAAAAAAAGACTTGCCCCTAGCAAAAACTTTGCCATGAACTTCATGCTGCGCCCTAAGGCCCCCTTTATGATACTGCTTTAGTGAAAGTTGCAACTCACAATCTTCCCCGACTTTCTTAATAAAACTGTTCACTGTTTTTGAAAACAATTCCTTATCAACATCATCAAACTCAGGAAACTTCACTAACTTTACATTCTTCGAAAAATCCATAAAATCACACCATCCCCAAAACTACTAATAAAGAATCGTTGAGTTTAAAAAAAGAATTGGGGCAAAAATAGTATGCTACTACAAGAAGAAATTAATGCGGCAGCAGAATATGCGAAAAAAAACGGGGCAAAAACAGAGGCTATTAAAAGAACAACAAGAGTTGCACAAAAACTTTTGGAGAAAGAACTGCCAAGAGAAGGAATACTAAGCGAAATTTTAAAAGAAATTGATAAAACCCAAATAAATTATGCCCAAATCGAAGAAAAGTTCGGAAACGAAACTGCCCAAAAAACTCTAGATGCCCAACAGCTCGCTGAAGTTCTCGAAAAAAATTACGGAAAAATACAAAACGAACTTCTAAGCTCAATACTGCTGTCAATACCAAAAGACTTGCAATCAATAATAATCACCCTCGCAGATCAGACAGAATTAATTGAAAACGGGGACTGTGACAAAGAAAAAGCTCAAATGATTGAAAAATTATTTTACCCAATCGCGTTAAAACTGGGGCTTACAAATTACGCGACAAAAATCCAGGATGGAGCGTTTAAGATAACAAATCCCGAAGAGTATCAAAAAATAACAAAACTAATAAACAAAAATCCCCAAGAAAGGGAACAACTAATAGAAGAAATAAAAAAAGAAATCCAAAGCCTACTTGAAAAAAAATTTAGAATAGAAATCAGCGGAAGGCCAAAAACAATAAAATCAATTTACGAAAAAATGAAAAAAATGCCTTTCGGACAAATTTATGACATATATGGTGTGAGAATAATCTGCAACAAGGAAAAAGAATGCTATGAAATCCTTGGGGAAATACACGCGCACTACCAAAATCTGCCCGAGGCATTTGATGATTATATTACAAAACCAAAAAAAGAAGGGTACAAAAGCATCCACACAGCAATAAAAAGAAAAAAAGACCTTGTTGAAGTGCAAGTAAGAACATGGCAACACCAAGCACAAGCCTCAAATGAAACCTACTGGAATTATAAAAAAATCCTAAAAGACAAGGAATTTGAAAAAGAAATAAGCATAGAAAAGCAACTATTGGACTGGCAAACAACCACTGGTAAAGAAATATTTAATAAAAAAATAAGCGGCAGAAAAATATTTATCTTCACTCCAAAAAACAAAGTCCTTCCCCTCCCAACAGACGCCACCGCAATAGATTTTGCCTACGCCGTCCACACAGGAATAGGGGAAAAAATGCTAAAAGCAAAAATTAACGGAAAATTATCCCCCATAGAAACCAAACTCAAAAACTTGGACAAAGTCGAAATAATCCTTGCAAAAAACCCCCAAGTAAAAAAAGAATGGCTGACTAATGCAGCCACCCAAAAAGCAAGGACAAAAATAAGAAATGCGCTCCACCTAGCCAAAAAGAAAGAATCCAAAAACACCAACCAAACCGCCCCTGAAAAAAAAATCAAGATGGCTGAATGCTGCCACCCCCTCCCGGGTGAAGACGTAATAGGGGTGAAGACAACAAAAAGAAAAATAATCCTGCACAAAATAAGCTGTGAGAATCTAAAAAAAATCCCAAAAAACCAGCTAATAAGCATAAATTTTGAACAAACAAAAGGAAAAAGCGAAATAAAAATAAAAGCAATAGACAGACCGGGACTAATAACCGAAATACTCGAAAAAATAAAAAAAGCTGGAGTAGAAACCATCGATGTAAGCTTTAAAATCAAAAAAACAGGCTACCTTGAAGCAATTTTTAAAATAGAGGCAAAAAACGCGGAAAAAGTCGAACTCCTTCTTGATGACCTAATCAAAGTTAATGGAATCCACCACGTAGAAAGATAATGACACAAAAAACAAAAGGATTATCTATTTAAATCGTTGCACCAAAGAATAAAATGAGGGGAAATATATGAAAAGAATTTTTGGAATAATCTTAATCTTAATTTTTATTGCAGCAGGAACACTAGCAGCAAGTCCAGAAGTAACACAATTTACCTACACCCCAAGCCCTGCCCTCCCAGGAACAACAATAACTGTACTAGTACAATTGCAAAACAACGAATCGACGCCCCAAAAAGGAGTTACATTAAAAATTGAAAACGAATATCCTTTTACAGTCAAAACAAGCGACAGCGAGCCAAACCCAAGAGTGGTTGGGGATATTGAAAAATACTCAAAAGCACTAGCAACATTTAAAGTGTATGTTGACCCCACCGCACAAAACCAAGCATACCAATTACCCTTAATGATAACAACGGCAGAGGACGCAATAGGAAAGAAAACAGCCCCCCAAATACTAATTTCTGGAAAAGAACCGGTATTAAAGGTAACTTCCGTTAAAAACGATTTAATTTCACCAGGAGAGCAAAAAGAAATTATCATCACCCTACAAAACATCGGAACAAGCCCCGCATACGACCTAATTGCAGAAATACAAGAAGACAGAACAATAACAGCAACAGGCACAATCGTTGAAAGAGAAATCACTGCAGTAGGCGCCGCAATAGCATACCTATCAGAGATAAACCCAGGAGAGAGAAAAGAAGTTGCCTTGAAAATAAGCGCAAGTAACACTGCTGCAGTAAAAAACTACCCCCTCCCAATAAAGGTCTCATACAGAAACTCAACAGGAACCAGAGCAACAGACACATCATACATAGGAGTCAACGTGACAGGCACAGCCCAGTTTGATGCAACCATAAAAGAAAAACCAACCGGGACAAAAGGAGACCTAACCATAGAAATATTTAACAAAGGGCTTGGAAAAGCGGAATTCACATTAGTTGAAATTAAAGGAGTTAATGGAAAAGCGGAAAAGCCAAAACAATTCATTGGAACCATGGGCCCAAACGACGTTGACACGGCAAAAACCCCCATTTCATTCAACACTGCGGGAGAACAAACAATACAAGTCGCAATAGAATACAAAGATGCAGATTCAAAAATAAAAAATGCTTTAATAACCCTCCCAATAAATGTGAGCGCCCAGACAGAAAATGGACTTAACCCAATAATAATAGTAATAGTTATTGTAATAATAGTCGGCGTAATCTGGAAATTTGGGATAAAGAAAAAGAAAAAATAAAATGTTTAGATAAATTTTTTCCTGTGGGCGCTTTTTTAAACACTCGCAGGATCAAATTAAACAAATGAAAAACACAAAAAAACGCAATCACTAAAAAAAGAGCACTACAAAAAGGCAAAAACAAAAAACAATCCCCCAAAAAAAGACTTACTAAAAGGAGCTAATACAAAAACTAACCAGCAGAAAGTCAAACGTGATAATCGTCATCAATTTCCTTAATTACAATGCCTGAATCCGTTATTGACAAAGGGTGGAGGTTCTCACTGTGCTTTGTGGCGCGCATCTTCCTAACGTGCAAAGTAGATCGGAAGAGCGTCGTG
>CAZIPK010000002.1:0-30946 GCA_964541135.1 uncultured archaeon
TTGAAAAACTCAAACCTGCTTTAATTTGCTTTCTGACAAATAAATTATACTCCGAAATTGCCCTTTTAGGGGATTTCTTTTTCTTAAGCTTTGCAACTTCATCCATTAATTTTGCAATAGCCTCATCTTGAATTTTATTTTTAGCCTTATTCTTTAAACGCTCTTTCTTAATCTCTTTTTTAATTACCCTTTTTGAAACCCTGATCTTTTTATCCACTGTTTTAGCTTCAACCATTTCAACCACTATAATAATAACAAATGGCGAAGTATAAAAAAGTATCATTTATAACGGGAAAAAGTTAATTTTAATAAAAAGAACTATTTGAAAAATCAATGAAACAATTACCCCTTTCAATTATTTAATGGCCAAAAAAATCATTTCCTTTTAATCAGCCTTGTTGTTCCTCGCCCCTTAACCGCCTTCTCAACAGAAACAAGGTTCTTTTCTTCAAGCGAAGAAATTGCATCGCGAAGAGTCCTCTCAGAAAACTTATCTTTCAAGGAGGAATAAATTAAACCACTATCTATCTCTTTAATTTTGGATTTGTCCAGGAAATTAAGTATTTCTTTTTCTTGTTCGCTTAAATTAGAAGTAATTTCTGCCTTAACTGGCTTCTCCTGCATCATGGCGGCACGCACATGCTTTACCCCGACTTTTTTTGCGTTCTCCCTCTCCGCAAGCCTGCCCGCTTTTAATAAAACACTAATCGCCACCCTCGCATCCCCCCCAAGCTTCGTAGCATTTGCAGCGCAAAGCGGAACAACATCACTATCAAGAACAAAATCAAAAAAAGCAAACTTTGCCCTTTCATTTAAAATTTCCTTTAACTCAACAACAGAGTAATGCGAAAAAGGAATGCTTGAACACTGCAAAGAACTCCTAATCCTATCATCCAAATTTGATAAAAAAAATGAATCGTTTGAAATAAACACCAGACCAATCGGAAGTTTCTGCTGTTCCGGCAGCCTTGCCAAATCATAAAGCAAACTTTTTCTAGCATCATCCGCAATCAATTGCTCCGCCTCGTCAAAAACAATTATTGGAATAACTTTTGAGGAACGCAAAACTGCAACAAAACGGCTGTAAAGCTCTTCAAAGCTAATCCCCCTTTGCGCAACAGCATAACCAAGCTCATTAGTGAGTTTTGAAAGAATCGCCTGTTTGTTTGAAAACTCAAAACAATTAATGTAAAAACATTTGGCGCGGTCGCTAAATTCCCTAAGCTCGCTCAAAACAAACTTGAGCGTAACTGTCTTCCCAGTGCCCGGCAAACCAGTAACAAAAACATTAACAGGCTTTTTCCCATTAGTCGCCGGTTTTAGGCAAAAAACAAGCTCGCTAACTTCCTTATCCCTAAAAGGCAGGCGCTCTGGCACAAACTCAGGGTACAAAAAACGCTCATCCTTGAACAAGGAATTAACCTTCACCGAATCAAAAATATTGCCCATAAAAAAAAACCACCAAACACAAAAACATTATTGATAAAAACAATAAAGATTAAGCACTTAACAAATTAAAAAGCAAATGCGCACGAAAAAAAAACCTGACACAAAATAATAAATCCCGCAAGTTAATTAAAAAAAATTAAAGAAACTCAACTAAAAACGACTTAAAATTAATTTAATTAAACTTTTAGCACATAACTAAATTTTTAATATATGTTAAAAAAGCAAAGCCATTTAAAACTAATAAACCAATTTTAAATCATGCTAACCGAATTAATAGTTTCAATAATACTTCCAATAATAGAACAAATAAGCTACATTGGGATATTTATCTTAATGACTGCTGAAAGCACCATCCTACCCGTCCCAAGCGAAGCCGTACTGCCCTTTGCAGGATACTTGGTGGAGGAAGGAAAGCTTAATCTTTACTTTGCCCTAATTGCAGCAACCATTGGAACAATAATAGGCTCGTTAATATCATACTACATCGGAAAAAAAGCAGGCAGATGGATTGTAGAAAAATACGGGAGATATATTTTGCTGGACAAGCACCACCTTTTAATCGCAGAGAAGTGGTTTTTGAAACACGGATCAAAAACAATTTTTATTTGCCGCTTCATCCCCGTAATAAGGCACGTAATATCAATTCCCGCAGGTACCGCAAAAATGGATTTAAAAAAATTCATCCTCTACACTGCCCTAGGCGGGCTTATTTGGAACTCAATACTTCTTTATGTAGGAATACTTCTCCAAAAAAACTGGGAAACAATATTAGAATACTCTCAATGGATTGATTTGATTGTGATAATCATCGTGATAATACTATTAGCAATGTTTTTGAAAAAAACAATAAAACATAAAAAAAACAAAATCGCCAAAAAAGTTAGTTGATTTTTATGAAAATATTTATCTGTTGCAGCAAACATTTTTACCACAAAGTGGATCCAATTAAAAAAGCACTTGAAGAAATGGGTCATGAAATAACAGTGCCAAATAGTTTTGATGCCCCATTCAAAGAAGAAGAAATGAAAAAATCTGGAAAAGATCTTCATGCCAAATGGAAATCAGAAATGATTAAAAAACAAGAAACAAAAATAAAAATAAATGACGCAATACTAGTCCTAAACTTTGATAAACCCGGCGAGCCGAATTATATTGGCGGCGCAACTTTTTTAGAAATGTATAAAAGCTGGGAGCTTGGAAAAAAAATATTTCTTTACCACCAAATTCCAAAAAGCATTCTAAAGGATGAAATTTTGGCATTCGAACCCGAAATTATTAATGAGGACTTAAGCATAATAAAGTAAACCAAAAAGCTGATTAATATAATTTTTAGCAATAACTTTTCACAATTCAAATTCAAACAAAACAACAGGCTTTCTTAATCCAAAAGCTTCAATAACTTCCTTCTTTAATTCACCAACAAAACCCTTCCTGTGCCCAATAATTATTTCTGCCGAATTCTCATTAAAGAAGGAAAATTCTTTTCTTTTCACTTCATGCTTTAACCCAAGGTAATTACACAAAGAATCCAAATAAGACTTTATTTCAGTATAATTAGCGCTTGAATGCGTCAAAGCAACACACACATTATTAGTTTGTTTAACCCCATTCTCTTCCTTTGAATCAGGGGAAAGCACAGTGCCAATTTCAAACACTCTTTGAGGGAATTCCTTGTCCTTATTCTTTGAAAAGAAATCAAGCAACTGAGGAGTTAAGTGCTTTCTTAAAATTTCATAATTTGCTGAGACAGGGTTTGCTATTTCAACAAAATTAGAAGTGCTAGAAAGCATATTTTCGCCCTGAATTTTTTTTGAAGTCAAGTTATAAGTCAAAACTTCCTGCAAGCCTAACCCTACACAACCCTCCCTAACAAAATCAACCAACTTTGCACCCTTATTTTCGCCCCCAACCACACTCATCTCAATTTTTTGCGGATCAATTTTATTGAAGCCGTAAGAAATAAGCAAATCCTCAATTAAATCAACAGGATGCATTATATCCGTACGGTATGAAGAATACTGTGCATGAATTTTTTCACCCTTAATTTGGACATCAAACCTTGCTTTTGAAAGCAAATCAACTACTTGCTTGTCAGTAAGCTTTAGCCCGGTTTTTTTAGTTATAAGTTCCTTATCAAAAGAAATTTTTTCAACTAAAAAAGTGGGAGTATTAATTACTTTTGCTGGATATGGTTTTGATTCTTTTGGGAAATGAACTTTGCAGGAATAAATTTTCCCACCCCTATCCGCCAAGCTCATGCAAATTACTTCAAGAGCCGCCTCAATTGTTTCCCACTTAAACCCAGTGCATTCAATAAAAATATTTTTTGTCTGGGAAGTAATTTTTCCAGTCGTTTGAGAATTAATTATAGGAGGCATTGAAGCAACAGTGTTTGCTGAATCAATTACTATTGGGTAAAGATTGTGCCCTTCCAATAAGTGCTTGTAAGCTTTACCCTTGTCATGCTGAGCCAAAATTTCGGTTGGCCTCATCGAAACTTTCCACTCAAGAGGAACAAACTCAATCTCATCATCCTTAAAACCCTTATAATAAACAGGAGGCTTCATTATATCAAAATCATACAACCCTATTCCAAGCTCTTTTCTTTTCCTTCCATAACCTTCCCCAACTTTTTCCTGCAACTGCACGATTTGCTTAATGAACTCATCAGTAACAGTAATCCCCTTAACTATTGCGCATGAAATTAATGGCCTAACTTTCGCAAGATTAGCATCAACAAAAACACTAACCCCTCCCTCGTGCACTTTGTACTCTTTAATTCCCTTCTCAACCCCAATTCTCGCCTTAATTTCCCTTGCAATGCCCTCAGCACTCCACAAATCAGGCCTATTTGGCTCCTTGCAATCTATTCTAAGCACATCCCCCTCTAAAGAATCCACTTCTCCTTTAACAAACTCCAAAACGCCCTCAAGCTGAGCGGGAGTGAATTTCTTCCCAACCAACTCTTCCAAATCTTTCTTTGATACTTCCAATTTAGGCATAATATTCACCAAACAAAAAATCAACTACCAAATTTACTTAAAACAAAACCCCAAAAAACTTCCAAACAAAAAAACCAAAAACTAATTATTCAAAACCGCCTTACTTTCCCTTAACTTTTTTATTCTTTCAAATCTTTTCCTTACTCTTGGCGTTGTCAAAGACCATCTCAAACCAGCAGTTCTTCCATTTCTACGGCGCTCAAAAAGCTTCATTATTTTTTCTGAAACAATACCAACATATTCATTTTTCATTTTTGCTTCTTTTAAAAAAAGACCCGCCCTTGTCCCTCTTGCACTTTTTTCATTTTCCTCAACAACCATCAAACACTCTTGAGCAACATCATTAGCAATTCTTTCAACCTCTTTGTCTCCTCCAATAAGTTGTTTTGATTGACTCAAAAGGCGTTGGGCTTCTTTTTTAAAAAAATCCCTTACCTTAAGTTCCACATTAATTTTCCCCCTACCCATTGGTTTACCAAAACCAACACGTCTTGTGGCCTTTCTCAAAATTAGTTCTGGCTTGCCCAATTTACGCCCAACAACCCTGGCTCTCCCGCCATTAACTAAAACAGCTCCCTCCCCCTCCCTTAAAACAAATTTCCTTTTCACAACAAAACCCCGCTAGCATTTCTTAAATAATTTAAATCCTCTGAGAAGAGGTGGCGAATATCTTTTATTCCAAGCTTAAACATGGCGAGCCGATCAATCCCCATGCCCCAAGCAATTGCCTCCCCCTTAATTCCAAGGTTTTCAAGCATTTCAGGTCTAAACATTCCAGCTCCTGCAAATTCAATCCAACCCATTTCTGGGTGCTTTGCACTAAGCTGAACACTTGGTTCGGTAAAAGGATAATAATCAGGGAAGAATTTTACTTCCTTGGCCCCCGCAACATCAATTGCAAAATCCCTAAGCATCCCAAGCAAGTGAGTAAAATTAAGATTTTCTCCAACAATAAAACCCTCCATCTGGTTAAATTCGATTAAGTGCGTAGCATCCAAAACATCCGGCCTAAAACAGCGCGCAATAGCAAAATATTTTTTAGGATATTCCACCCCCTTAACTAATTGTTTTGCAGAGTGCGCAGTGCCATGCATTGTTGGAACAAGGCGAGAAGCGATACTCTCGTCCCAATTATATCTCCAGCCCTTACTTTTAGCAACACCCCCATTTTCGTGAGCTGCCTTAATGGCGTCCACAATTTTTTTTGGGGGCAAAACACCGGTTTTTGGATTCTTTAACTGGTAAGAATCAGTCCAAGTGCGGGCCGGGTGATTCTGAGGCTGAAACAAAACATCAAAATTATAAAACTCAGTAGTAACCAAAGAAGTGTCCATTTCAGCAAAACCAAGCGCAACAAGCTTTTGCCTTATTTGTTGCAAAAACTGAATATAAGGCGCCTTTTTTCCCAAAAAAATTTTGGGCACAGGAGCAGACACATCAAAACTCCTTGCAACGCTCTTTGTGGAAAGAATTTTCTTTGCCTCCTCCCCATCTTTTGAAACTTTCACTAACCGCGCAACAGTTTTTTTTCTTTCAACAAGCCCGCGCTTATTCAATTCAGCCAAATTAGAAGAATCAACTTTATTTCCATCAACAACGTCCCTAAGAAGATTTTGTTCAGAAAAAGATTCCTGCTCCTTAGCAACCCCAGTTTCCTCAATATTTCCCTGAATAATTACAACAAAAGCTTTACGCTTGTTTATTCCAAGCGCCGCCATGAATTCCTGCTTTGAAAGCCCAGATTCTTTTTCAAGCTCGTTAAAAGTTGCTTTGCCCCCAATACGGGTGAGCGCTGCAAGCAAAATATTTTCAGGCATTCCCTTCAAAAGGGCTTTCTCACCATCAGGAGTAAGCGCCCAAACTTCCGATTCCTTTGAAGAAACAACTGCCAGTCCTTTACTGTTAAGCCACTCGCAAGCACGCCTAACCGAATCAATAGAAACTCCAGAAGCAATGCTTAAATCCTCAAAATTAACTGATTCTCCAGAAAGAGCCAAAATGACTTTTCGCTCAATCTCGCTTAACTCCTTAACCAATTCAATCAAATCAGGCATTAAAAAGTAAGGCTAACTCCTTATTTTAAATATTTGTAACGGCAAAAAAACGCACAACTAATAACAGAAAAGAATAATGCATAAAAAAAAATTTGATCCAGCTATTGCGGCCAGTAAAGAATCCTATCCAATTAATTAAATTCCCCCTACTAAAAAATCATTATTGCAAGTTAATTCCAACAGCAAAATATTTAAGGGTTAATCAAACTAAATTAATTAGTGAAAATTGATGGAGTTTAATAAAACTGTGGACAAATGGTTTAGCGACCTGCAAAAAAGAGTGGATAAAGCAATAAGCTCTTTTGTTGCCTTCTTATTCATTTTAGTCGCTATTGGAGCAATGCTTGGAATATTTGTAGCAACACGCTACCCAGACCAAGCAATATGGGCAGTACTAGGCCCAGCAATAATTGCGCTAATTGCTTACTATAACAGGGCATTTGCGCTAGCCATATTCATACTATTACTCATTGGATTCATTTTCTTGTAAAAATTTTGAGGGATAAAAAAAATGCCCCAAAATTTAAATAAGTCTAATTAATTAATCAAGCCCCCAGACCACGATTTTAAAAATTTAAAATAATTATCCAAAAACTAAGATAATTCAAATATTTTGACATCATGTTTCTCTCAAAAAAAAACATTTTCTCAACAATCAACGAAAAATAAGATAATAATTTAAACCCGAAAAAATCCAAGCAATTAATGAAAGGATTTGTCTCATTTTTTTTACTGTTAATCATATGCACTGCGCTGATCGCCTTTGCCCAACAAACAAGCACCAGTAACCTTCGCCTTGAAGAAATAAAGAATGAATTAATTAAGGCAGAAGAGGCAAATAAGCAAAGAACAATCCTCGAAAACAATACTGATTTAATAATAAAAGCAAAATTGGAAGAACAAATAAATCAAAAAAATTTCAACAGGGAAAAAGCAAAGCAAGAAATAAATAAAACTCTCGCAATTTACTTAAAAAATAAAGCAGACATCCGTGAACCATTCAAAGAAAAACAGGAAATAACAACTGACCTATTAAACCCGAACTCTTCAACGCAAATAATAAAAATAAAAAATATTATTTATGCTGAATACTCTTTCACCTCAAACAACGACAAGACTCTTGCAATAATTTCAAATCTTGGAAACAAAATCAAAATAAACTTCCAGCTTCCAGCAGGCTACACTCAAAAAATAATAAGAATGGTGATTAATTGAACAGCCTCGAAGCCCTGTTATCAATCACTGCACTAACTGCCTTTATCCTTGTTTTAATAATGGCAATAAACAGTAACTACGAACAAGAAAAAGAATTTCTTCAAAAAAATAACTCAAAAATAAAATCAATCCAATGCGCTGCAATCATGGATTCAATATTTTCAAACAGTGCTGATAGTTACTCAGAAAACATGCTGTGTGACGCTAAAGAAAACAAAGTATTTGAAAATAATTCCAAATACTTATTTTCATCCGAAATAATAACGACTGCAAAAAAGGATTACATAATAAATTTGGAGGTGAATGAACATTACTTTGACTAATAAAAAAACCCCCTCTACAAAAGACCGCGGATTAATATTCACCACAGATGCAATAATTTGCTCAATAATTATACTAACCTCTGCGCTTATTTTTTCAACAACAATAAAAACTAACGCAACAAAACAAACTGAACTATTAAAAGATTTTGAACTTGAAGAAAAAACACTCTTAATAGCAGACGCCATGATTAAAAATTATGATAAAAATAACCCCCTACTTGGAGCATGTATTTTTGATTTGGATAAAAAAAGGGTTTTGACAAACCAATTGTCCCTAGAGCGGCTAAAAGAAGCAAGACAAATCAATTCTGAAAAGTTTTTTGCAGAAAAAATCACAATAAAAACAAGAAACTATACGCACATAATTAGTTTAAGCAACAAAAGCACTGGCAAACACTGCCTTACGGCTAAAAGATTCGCCTTAATTGGAAATGAAAAAGCAATAATTCAAACAACCCTTTGTGAAAAATAGCTAAAAAGCGGCAAAACTTTGGAATCAAAACAAAAAATGGAAAAAAACTAAAAATATACAAAAAATTTCAAAAAATTGACTCAAAAAATACAAAAAACCAAAAATAATTAAAAAAACCAATAATCTGATTTGCTTTTATGAACAAAACAGCAAATAAAAAAACAAATGGAAAAGGATTTAACTTCTCCATGGAAGCAACAATAATGCTTTTACTATTATCAATGGTTTTAATTTCTCTCCCACAGCACGAGCCGCAAAGCTATAAAGAACTGGCAATTATCCAAGAAGCAAATGACTTGCTCAGAGTTTGGAGTGCGAGCAACCCTAAAGAAAGTGAAATTCTTACAGATGCAAACTGGTTTTTGGAAAAAAATTATGAAATAAATTTTAACAACAAAAAATACGGGAATTTAAAAGGAAGAAATAAAATAGTTGTTGAAGGAATAATTCTGGATAAGGAACTAAATGAAAACAAAATTGAAATAAAAATTGGCTTTGATTAAAAATAAAAAAACAACCAACTAATTTAAAAAAAATTGATTTTGATTAAAAACCCCAAAAACTTTCAATTAAATTCAATAATAATTTCCCCCGCTTCTTTTCTTATTGAAACACTAAACTTTGAATTAAATTTTTTTTTTAAAACTTCTTGCCTAGTTGAAACCGACTCAAAAAAAGATTTTTTTGAGGCAAAAAAAACTTTACCTTCCTTGGAATAAATAGTAATTTCTTTTGCAGGAACAAAAGTCATTAAAAATTCAGAACCATCCCCCAAATAAGAAAGCAAATCATTCTTTTCAGCTAATTCACCAGCAGCATTTTTTGCAACTATGGAATCGCTAGAATCAAGAAAGGAGTCAACAATCCCAAAAACTATTGGAATCATCAAAGCAAAAACAGAAAAACAAGCCCCTGCCAAGATAAGGTACTCTAAAGACACTTGAGCTTTTTCTTTTTTAAAAAAAACCCTTTTCCTGGACCCCCCAACTCCGCCAAAACTAATAAAAAAAGCATAAAAACACAACAAAAATCACCTTCAAAAATTTTTCATCTAACATCACAAATTATTTAAGATCCATTATTTTTTGCCAGTTTACTTAATATTATCAATTTTTTTAAAAACATCCTCCGAAGTTTCTTTTAATTTTTTTGATCCCTCGCTGGATGTTGATTGAAGCTGGGAAACCAAAACAAGCACTACTGCCACAACCGCTGCAAGTACAATGATTAATTCAACAGAAATCTGTGCTTCTTCCTCGCAAAAACAAAACTTTGAACCAAATTTGGAAAAAAGACCTTTGAAATTATTTTTAAACAAAACAACCACAAAAGAAAAAGCGCTTTTGAGAGAATAAAAAGCTTTCCAACAATTCGACAAAAAACGAAGACAAAAAAATTATTTATTAGTAAGACTATAATGCCTCTCAAGCAAAAAAATCTTTGCCACAAAATTTTTTATAGATTTAACTCTTTTTTTTGTTTTTAACAGAAATAGGTTTTTTTCCCCTATAAACCGTTGCTTCTCTTTTCTCAATATGCGCAGGATACTTATTGCCAAGCTTTTTTAACTTCCTTTCCAACGCAGTGCTTAAATCAATGTCAAACAAATCAGAAAATCTAATTACCCCGTACAAAACATCCGCCAATTCATCAACAACCTCTTCCTTTTTCTTTGAATCAGAAAGCAATTCGAGGGATTTATCCTCATCAATAAACCTAAAATGCTCTAAAAGCTCAGCAGCTTCAGTAATAATCTGGGCACTAAGGTTTTTTGGCGTGTGATGCTCGCACCAATTCCTTTCAAGGCAAAAATCATCCACAATTTTCTTTAAATCAGCAATAGTTGTTTTTTTATCCATAAAAAAACTTTCTTTTAAATAAAAAACACTAGGATTGTTAGTTATTTAAAACCAACTGTTAAAATAATCTCAGTATGGCTAAAACTAATATAAAATCAATATTTTACTTTACCCCCATAGAGAGAAAGGACCTTCTAATCTCATGGATAACCCTAAGCCTGGCATTTGCCGTAATGATTGGGCCAGTATTTTTAAACATCAGTAATTTACTTTACTCCCTGCCAATAGCACTAGTTGCAGTAGGCACAGGATTTGTTTTCCATGAACTCGCGCACAGAGAAGCCGCAAAATCATTTGGCTTTCACTCAGAATTTCGCGCATGGTACCCGGGTCTTGCTCTCGCATTAATCCTTGCAATAGTTACAATGGGCGCATTTACTTTCGCAGCTCCCGGAGCAACATACTTTTTTGGAAACAATGTTTCAAGAAAGCAAAACGGAATAATCTCTGCGGCAGGCCCCGCAATTAATATTATCTTAGGAATACTGCTGATAATTGCAGCATTTGCAATTAGAGAACCATTCATCCAATTAGTTTTAGTGTGGTCAGGACTGATTAATTTCTGGTTCGCCCTATTCAATTTAATTCCAATCTACCCGCTTGATGGATCAAAAATAATAACCTGGAACTTAAAAATATGGCTCTTAATGATTGCAATAAGCGCTATATTGGTTTTTGGGGGAGGTTATATTTACCCCCTGCCAATAGCATAAAAAATAATAACCCCTAAAAACACAAATACTTCATGCAACTGCTTACCCCAAGAGAAAGGGAGAAAATAAACCAAAAACAAAAAATGAAAAGAAAAATTCAGCCAATTTTGATGGCAATTGTTATCAGCCTGACCCCGATATTTAAGTCTCCCATAAGCCAAGAAGAAGCCAGGGAGAAAGCAATTCTTGCCGCAACAGAACTAAACGCAAAAAGCATGCTTAGGGGAAGAGTTGTAGGAATTATTGAACACCCTAATTACAATTATGACTTAATGATTCTATCCACTAATACAAGACCGACAAGACAAGAAATGCTTAAAATAAAATCCACTGCTGCTGATTTTTTATCCTACAAAAAAATTGGTGTTTGGGTGAAGAACGCTAATTGGTCAGTAATCCCGCAAAATGCAGTAAATTTGCATGCAGAAATTAACACTAAACACCTAAACTTCTGGCAGTGGCTCTCAACAAAAGACAAAAGAGAAAAAAAACCAAGGCGGCCAAAAAAATTTAATCATCCTAAAAGAAATCAATTTAACCAAGCATTTAGGCCAAAGCATTAACAACCAAAGTCCAAAAAAAAATTAACCTAAGCAGTAATTTTGGGCGAAAAAATTAATTACCCAACGTAGCTTGGCCTAAAATCAAGCGCTTTTTCCTTAAACTCTGAATAAGCTTTCTCGCTCTCGGCATCAATTGTAGGATTAGTTTTGCTTAAAATTTCTTCAAAATGCTTCATTGAAATTAATCCAGGCTTTAAATTATTTTTCTGTAATACTAGTAAAGCCGCTTCCCTTACAAGTCCCTCCAGATCAGCCCCGCTAAAACCCTTTGTTTTTTCGGCCAAAACCTTCAAATCAACATCCTTGTCAAGCTTAACATTCTTAGTATGCACCTTAAGAATCGCTTCCCTTGCTTCTTCATCAGGAGCCGGCACCATAATTAACTTATCAATCCTCCCCGGCCTAAGCAAAGCAGGGTCAATCAAATCAGGCCTGTTAGTTGCAGCAATAAAAACAACATCACTTAAAGACTCCACCCCGTCAAGCTCAGTCAAAAGCTGATTAACCATTCGTTCAGTAATATTACTCCCAACATCAGTCCCTCTTCTAGGGGCAATTGAATCAAGTTCGTCAAAAAAAACAATGCATGGAGCAACCTGGCGGGCTTTTCTAAAAATCTTTCGCACCCCTTTCTCGCTCTCCCCAACCCACATACTCAAAAGTTCAGGCCCCTTAATTGAAATAAAATTAGCTTCAGACTCGGTAGCAACAGCCTTTGCAAGCAAAGTCTTTCCAGTACCCGGAGGGCCAAACAACAAAACACCCTTTGGGGGCGAAACCCCCATTTCCTTAAATGCCCCTGGGTTTTTTATCGGCCACTCAATAGCCTGCTTTAACTCCTGCTTTACAAATTCAAGCGCCCCAATATCACCCCACTTAATATTGGGCACTTCAATTGCCACTTCGCGCAAAGCAGAAGGCGAAACATCCTTTAACCCTTCAACAAAATCCTTTTGAGTAATTTTTAATTTTTCCAAAATTTCAGGGGGGATAGTTTCTTCCTCCAAATCAATTTGAGGCAAGTATCTTCTTAGCGCTTTCATAGCAGCTTCTTTGGTTAAAGCCTGTAAATCCGCTCCAACAAAACCATGGGTAAGCGAGGCAAAATAAGCCAAATCAACTTTCCCCCTACCATCACTCTCAAGGGGCATTCCTCTAGTGTGAATGTTTAATATTTGCTCGCGCGCCTTCTTGTCAGGCACAGTGAATTCAATTTCCCGATCAAACCTTCCCGGCCGCCTTAATGCTTCATCAATAGAATTAACCCTGTTTGTTGCCGCCATTACAATTACTTCTCCTCTTCCCTCAAGGCCATCCATTAACGAAAGTAATTGCGCAACGACTCTTCTCTCAACTTCCCCCACCACTTCATCCCTTTTAGGTGCAATTGAGTCAATTTCGTCAATAAAAATAATTGAAGGCGCATTCTCTTGAGCATCCTTGAAAATGTTTCTCACCCTCTCCTCGGCTTCTCCGACAAATTTACCCATAATCTCTGGAGCGGAAATGGAAATGAAATGAACCTGCGCTTCGTTAGCAACAGCTTTTGCTAAAAGCGTTTTCCCTGTTCCGGGCGGACCGTAAAGAAGAATTCCTTTAGGAGGAACAATCCCTAATTTTTGGAATAATTCAGGGTGCTTCATTGGGAGTTCAACCATTTCCCGAACTTTTTTAACCTGCTCCCCTAGTCCCCCAATATCCTCATAAGCAACTTTAGGAACCCCTGCTAAAGAATCCTTAACAGGTTTTTCCTTTAAAGAGAATTGAGTATTATCAGTAACTTTAACTATTGCTCTTGGCTGGGAGTCAATTACTCTATAAATAAAGCCCGAGCCAAAAACACTAATCCAACGCCTGCATTGTGGCGGATAAATGAATCCATCCGAATTAATTTTTTCCCCTCATCCTCAGTTCTAGCCGGCCAAACAATTGCGGCTGTCCTCTTACTCCCCTCTATTTGAACGATATCCCCTGAAGTTATTCCAAGAATTTGTTTAGTTTCTTTATCAAGCGTAACAATATTTCTTCCAACGTGCGTTGGGTCAGGGTCCTGCACCTGCAAAACTACCTCATTCTTTTTTGGTTCGCTAGACATAAACACGGGCATTTAAAACACCAAAATAACTCTCTATAATACAAGCGCAAAAAAAGGATTATAAAGGTAAGTGAAACTTCATTAAAAGAAATTAAGAACCGCTTAATAGGGCTGAAAGTCAATTATTTTTAAATTCAAAGAATTTTTAGTTCAAAAAAATTTAGAACCCTAAAAAAAAGCATTAAAGAATAAAGCCAGCAATCATCAGACTAATTCTAAATTCAAAGAATTTTAAATATTGATAATTTCAATCATTCAAAAATTTTAAACAGCTAAAAGTTAGGGCTAATTCCAATTAAATAATTTCATAAGTACTAATGTTGCTTGCCCCGCCCTGCCAAACAGCAGCCCTTATTTTTGAATTCACATCAAAACCGGGCAAAATAGTTGTTTTAATTTCAACGCTTCGCTTAGGCAAATGATAAACTATATACTGCCCCTCCATTGTTGATGGAACTTTTTCATACGTTGGCGCCATTGCCATGCACTCTTCTCCCGCAGGAGGATTGCAATTAGGATCAACACAAGTATTGCTTTCAACCTTATACAGCAAATTGCCGCAATTTGGCGCAACATCCTCAACCAATTTTGCTGGTCTGGAACTATAAGTTAAACCATAAGTATATTCACTCCCTATTGAAACTTTAACAACCCCCTTAGGATCCTTTGCCCGATCAATCGAATCAACTCTTAAAGTGACCGAATCCCTTGGGCAAACTTCCGGCTGCTCACAATCTCCATTTCCAGTCAATTCATCATTTAAAATATCAATCACAGTGGCGTCAATAACAACTGAAGGCGCCAAAACCATGTCAGTCGGTTCCGGCTCCCAGTAAGCAGTTGAGCCACCCAATTTAACAAAACCAGAAAAAAGAAGCGCCAATAAAACAACAAGCAACACAACAATTACTGCGCCAAGAACTATTATTCTTTTCATGATTGTAAATAATAACAATCCAATATATAAACATTCATATAATTTGCGGCAGGCAAATCGTTGTGAGTTATTTAAGTTTTATTATCCAAATAACAAATCACTTTAAATACTTCCATCGTTTTAATTTTAATATGAAAAGAATTTTTAGAAATATTAATTCTCGTGCAAGCGCTTTACACCACCGCCCAATTCAAACCGCTCAAAGGAGACATTTTAGAATTTTGCCAAAAACATTTGGAAAACTCGCACTAACAGTTGCACTAGCCACACTCGCACCAAAAAAAGCAAGAGCTGCGGGAGGAGTAGAGCCTCCCCCAAACCCAGCAAGGTGGGCAACTACCGCAAATGCTGGTTTCACTTACATGCATGGACGAACCCTTACTTCCAGAAGTGGCCCTGGTTTTGAACATGCAAGAGTAAATTACAATTTATTCGAAACCCCCCAAGGTCCAGTGGCAATTTTTGAACAACTTTACTCTCATGGTTTAAAAGCGGATGGTTTAAGGGTCGGCTATGCTCAAGAAGTAAGCCTCCCGGGAGAAGTTGTCGCAAAACTTGGGGTGCTTTCTCCACAAACCGGAAAAAACCCTTCACTAAGAGGAACTGATTTTGGTTTAATACTAACCCAACAAGGAAATCCATTAAGTTTTGAATTACATGCCCGCGAAGGCGCAACAAAAACCCGTGCCAGTTTGGCATATGATTTAAGCCCTCACAATTTGCCTAATCCTGAAGTTAGTTTTGGAACAGCGGGTTACTTTGGTTCGAGCCCAAGCGTGAGAATGGGGTTTGACGGAGTTGAAAGAGCTTTTAGAAGGGTTGGGCTTGACCTTGGAAATATAACAACAGGACTTGGTTTTAACATTCCTTTAGAAAAAGGTTCAAGCGGACCGCTTGTTGATGTTTATGCAATAAAACCAATTGGCAAAGGCACAAACCTCGGGGCAAGTTTTGGTGTTGGAAAAGAAACGACTTTCAAAGGTTTTTTGACAATTCAACTTGGAAGACAAAAAAGACCACAACCAAGAAGAATGAATTACAAGCCAAAAACCCTGCAAAGAAGAAACTTGCCCAAGAGAAAACTCTGATTTAAAAAAAATATGCAAGTTTATAATTTGGAAAAATTAATATCAAACTATAAGCCAGTGTAATAATTTCAATTAAGAAAAATCATAAAAAATATTTTATTTAATTACTGATCAAAACTTTATTTTTAGAAAATTTAAAAGCCAAACCCCCCGCTGGGCAAGAGCGATACAAAATCATCAATGGAGAAATTAAAGCCTTTTTTTTCAAAAATTTCCTTAAGTTTTTTTGCGGTTTGCTCTTTTGACTCCCGCCCCTGCTTTAATTCAACAAAAAACTGGCAATTCTTTTTAACAGCATTTAGCGGCCCACACAGTAATGTTTTTTCTCGGGGAAAAAAACCTATTGCACAATTAAGAGGGGTTTTTCTAAACCAATTCCTCTCCCCATAAATCATAAAAGCTCCAGTGCCCAAATATTCTCCAGGTTTTGCTGATTTTGAAACCTGCTCCGGCTTTACAGAATAAGCATCCGCAATTGCCCTTCCCTCTTCCCAGGCCTTTGAAAAAGTCACTGCAAAAACTGCTGCTTCCTGCATTGAAACTTCGCTTGGAACAAATTCCTTTCCCTTCAAATTCTCGGGCGCAACTATAATGCAGTGCGGCGCTCCAAAAACCTCTGCATGGAAATAAACATCATTCTTCTTCATCCTCTTCTTTACTATCTCCTCATTGCTTTTAGCGTCCTTTCCCCCAACAACAAGCAAATTCTCCGAAGTGAAAAACCAGCGGTAATTCATAAACCATTTTTTTGAATGCTTCAACAAAACTTTCTTACTTACAGCATTTTTTTCACTTTCTTTCTCACTCTCAATTGATTTTAACTTCTTTTCAACCACCTGCAGGGCAATTTTTAATCCGGCAATTTTTTTTCTGCACTCCTTTGCCTCTTCAAAATAATGCGCGGCATTCTCTTCAAGAGTTTTTGAATAATCAAGCTCTATTTCCATAAAAAACACTAAAAAAAATAATTAACTTCAAAAAAAAATTAATTACCCATAAATTTTAATTTATTTATAACCCCTAATTAAGATAAAAATTTTAATTTTTTTTAAAAACTTCAATTTGTAAAAAATTTTTAATTTATTTTGATAATTGCCAAAAACAAATTTTTTCCAAATACTAAATCCTTTTTCTAAATTTATTTGATACGAGAACAAACACCTTAATCAACAGCCACTTTTCTTCGCATTATTTCAATTATTGAATCCGTCCTTGACCCACGCTTGTAAGTTGGTTCAGTCAAATAAAAAACCTGCCTATCCTTAATCACATCATAATAATTAGGCAATTTTTTTATATAATTGTCCTGCAAGTTCTTGTGATATGATTCAACATCCTCATAAAATTGAAAGCTTATAGTGTTAAAATTGCCAGAGCCCATTAAGGAATTAAGCGCAAAAACATGCGGGTCTTTTTTAACAAATTCCAAGTATTTTTCAGCCAAATCAGGCTTGGAAAAATCAATCTGCAAAAGCTCAATAACCTCCAAACGATAACCAAGCTTCCAAAAAGCTATTTTTGGCCCATAACCGGTTAAAAACCCGTCTTTTTGCAAATAATCAAGCGAACCCTTAATAGTAGCTAAATGGTACCCAGTCTTTGTTTTAATTCGCCTTATATTAGGCTGAGTAGTGCCTTTTTCAAGCAAAACCTTAAGAATATTAAGCCTTATTTCATCATCAAAACGCATTTTTTGAGCCAAAAAACTTACCCCCCAAACCCAATTCACTAATAAATTCATACATTAAACAGTATTTAAGTGTATCTTTTATCACATTATTTTTGAACCAATACTTATTAATAAAGTGGAATAATAATACTATTGCAAAGTTGAAAGGAGGGATATGAAGAGAGTTGTAAAAAAAAACAAAGAGATCAAGGGATAGGCTCACCAGGCTTTAATGGATCTAATTCTAATTCCAATCCCTTGATCTTAAAAAAAATTGAAGAAAAAAGAATGAAAAAATAACGAAACTAAAAAATAGAGAAAATAATTCTAAAAAGGAGTCATTTTTGCATTAAGACTGTTTGTTGCGCCCTTGCCAAATAAAATCGCTCGTAAAGCAACTGGCTGGCCACAGCATGAAATGAGTAAATAACTCCAGTAATTATTACAAGACCCCAAAAAACCCATAACACCTCAATCGTACTTGAAAAAAATGCCAAAATGAATTTCACAACAGAAACAGAAAAAGGGATTAAAGAATACAAAAAAACAATCCTTTTATTGGCAAAGGACTCAAAGAGAGTGTCCTTAATTGAGTGGGTTAATTTTGATTCCTTAAAAATGACTGTGGGAAACAAAAAGTAAAAGAAAAAAATGAAAATGAACCCAATGGCAAAAGAAAGTATCCAAGAAAATTCATTCATATTAAGAAAAAACAAAACTGCCGAAGCCAAAGCTGAGAACACACCGACAATAATCCACGCAACCACCCCGCTTGAAAAAATGAGCCAAAGCTTTTTCTTCAATACAAAAAATGCTTTAAACCAAGAAACACGCCCCTTAAAAGCCTGGTCAACAAGAATCGGATAAAGCCCTGAAAAAAACAAATCAACAAAAAAAGTAATCAAAGTCAGCAGAAGAAGCAATGCGGCAGAAGACAAAATATCCTGCGACTGGGCAAAAGACAAAACCTTGTTTTGGTTTTGAATAATTGATAAAAGCTCTTGCGCTAAATTTGCCGCCCAAAGAGTTGCAAAACCATAAAGAATTGCAACAAAAACCTTGGGCAAGAAAAGCAAAGGGTTTTTTTTAAGAATACTTAAAGAAAAAAACAAAACACTGCTCTTTTGGGCACTGCTTTTTTTTGAAAAATTATTCATAAAACTTCCCCCCTGATAAAATAAAAACCAATTTTTTTAATAAACTGAACTTTAAATTACTAATCTTTGGCTTACCTAAACAATTTAACTTAATTCAATTAAATTCACCAACTAATTTAATCATTTCTTTTTATCAGCAAGTTTTTCCTCAACAGGTCGTTTTTCCCCAACAAGGTCGTTTTTCTTTTTTGAACTTTTTTTTACAGAATTTGGTTTTGATGGCTTTTTTGAAGAAGATTTTTTTAGTTTATTAAAAGAATCTTCGTTTTTCTTTTGGCCCCCGATAATAATTTCAGCATTCTTTTTTTCTCCATCAGCAATATTTTCCTTAATTATATTATTTTCCTTAATTATGTCCCCTTCTTTTTGACCCTCTTTCTTTTCTTTTTCTTTTGCAACAGAACCGGTTTTCTTGCCCCAATCTTTTTTAGTAACACAAGTCATCGTCAGGCACATTTTGTAATTAAATCTTCCAGTCTTAACCTGAATAATAGGCGCCTTGCACTCAGGGCAATAATCACTAGTAGTGGTAATAAAACCTTTTTGCGGCAAGGGATAAGTCATGGTACATTTAGGGTAATTACTGCACCCGACAAAGCGCTTTCCCGTCTTGCCCCTGCGCAAAACAAGATTGGCTCCACAAGTGCATTTTCCAAAAATCTCGCTAAATCTCAAAGCAAGCCTTAACTCAAGGCCCACAGAATCCTTGTTCTTGAACAACAAATCCATTATTTGCCGCAAATCAACGCAGGATTTTTCAACAACTCCTTTTTGGGTCTTCTTACCTGCAGCCACTTCATCCATTTCCCCTTCAAGCTCCGCAGTCATGACCGGTTTTGTCACAATCTCGCAGTGCTTTTGAAGAGAATCAATAACTGCAAAAGCAACCTTGCTTGGCTCAATGCTCTTATTTCCTGAAATATATTTTCGTGAATAAAGTTTTTGGATAATCGCAGGACGAGTAGATTTAGTGCCCAGATTATTTTCCTCCATAAGCTTAATCAAAGAACCCTGACTATACCTTCCGGGCGGCTGGGTTTCTTTCTCATTCATTTCAAGTTTTTTAACCTTAACCTCGTCCCCTGCCTCAAGCTTTGGAAGAATAGATTCATTTAACTCGCTGTAAGGATAAACTTCCTTCCACCCTGCGTGGAGTATAACCTGCCCCTTTGCAATAAAAGGCTCGCTTGAAATATCAATTAATACGCTCGTGTTCTCGGTTTTTGCATCCTCCCCAAGCGTGGCCAAAAATCTTCTGCAAATTAATTCATAAATCTTCCACTCATCGCTTTGAAGGGCTTCTTTTTGCACTGCCGTAACCGGGTGAATGGGTGGATGGTCCTTAGTCTCCTTTCCTGCGGAAGGGATTATTGATTTTAAATTCAAAATTTTTACTACGCTATCCTGTAACGCTTTCACGCTGGCAAGCTTGTTTAAAATATCCTGTAAATCAATTGTTTTTGGGTAAGTGGAATTATCAGTCCGAGGATACGAAGTAAATCCTTTCTGGTAAAGCGTTTCGGCAATACTCATCGCTTTCCCTGCAGAAAAACCAATTGCAGTAGCCGCACGCAAAAACTCAGTAGTGTTAAAAGGAACAGGCTTTTTTATTACACGAACCTTTTTGTCAACCTTCTTTACAACCCCCTTTGAAGGGTTCTTGTTAAAAACCGCAAGCGCTCTCTCTTTCTCCCAAAACTTTTCCTCCTGATGTATCGCAATAAATTCCTTATTGTGCTTCTCGCAAAAAGCAACCACCTCCCAATATTTTTTCCTTTCAAAAGCCAAACGCTCTTTCTCCCTATCAACAATCAACGCCAAAGTGGGTGTCTGCACTCTCCCCACGCTTAAAAATTCTTTTCCAATTTGCCCCGAAACAATTGACAAAAACCTTGTGAGAACCGCACCCCAAATCAAATCAATTTCCCTTCTAGCATTAGCAGAGTAAGCAAAGTTATAATCAAAATTCTGTAATTCATTAAAAGATTTTGAAATATCCTCTTTAGTTATGGCTGAAAAATAAGCCCTCTTAATCTCAATTTTTTTGTTTGAATCAAGCGCATAATTAACTGCTTCAAGCCCAATAGCCTCCCCCTCTCTATCAGCATCAGTAGCAACAATAATCCTATCAGCATCAAAAGCAAGCTTTCTCAATGCATCAATAATTGCGGCCTCTTTTTCAGAGTAAATAATTATGCTTTGATTAATCAGGTCCCGCACATCCACACCGCGCCAATTGGCGTACTTTTTTTCAAACTCCACATCGGAAATGTGCCCTCTTAGAGGAACAAGGCAAACTTCTTTTCCACCCCAATTAAACTCAAAAACTCTTGCACCCAAAACGCTCTTTGTATTAACCTTTGAATCCGCCAGAAAAGAGGCAATATTCTCCCCCGCAATGGCTTTCTCTGAAATAATAAGATCCATGAAATAACAGAAGTGCAACAAAAAGAATTAAAAAATAGGCGGGAAGAAACGGCAAAAAAACAACAACAAAATGAAAAAAACTAAGAATGAAATCCAAAAAGAAGAAAAAGCAAAAGAACTAATACTTTTCGCAAAAACAATTATTTTATGCAAATAAAATCGTGGATTAGCCCAAAAGTAGTTATAAGAAATTCCGTAATTAGTGGCAAAGGAATGTTCGCAATAAAAAAAATAAAAGCTAAGGAGAAAGTAATTATTTGGAATGATAAGTACATAAATAAAAGCACAGCCATGAAGCTTAAAGAAAAAGGTAAACTAGTAATGCAGTGGGACACAAACAAATTTACTGCTGAAGATAAAGGCGATGATGAAGGGTATTTCTTAAATCACTCATGCGACCCAAATTTATGGATGCAGGGGATAAAGACTCTTGTAGCAATTAGGGATATCAAGGCAGGAGAAGAAATAACTTCCGATTATGCCTTGTGGGAAGGTGATGAAAACAAAACATCAGATTGGGTTTGTAAATGTGGGTCAAAAAATTGCCGAACTCATTACACTGGAAAAGATTGGAAAAACAAAGAATTACAAAATAAATATTTCCCTCATTTTTCCCCATTAATAAACAAAAAAATAAAAAAAATTAGAAAAAAATCTCAAAAACAAAAGCAATAAATTGGATTAAAATAAAATAGCTAATGAGAATCAAATTTTATTTTGCAGTGTAGAACTTGGAAGGGTGTTTGATTTTTTCAATTCAGAGAGAACAACCATTGTTTTTAGGTCAATCACCCCGTCAACCAAACCCAACTGATTAATGAATTTCTCTGCTGATTCAAGGTTAGGAACAATTAGTTTTGAAATCAAGTTATACTCCCCAAGCACCTGGTAAAGCTCAAGGACAAAATCCATTCCTGAAAGTTTTTTTGCAATGTCCTTTGTTTTTGCGGCTTCACAACGCATCTGAACATAAATAGGATTCTCATAACCAAGAACCTTATAATTCAAATCAACTGAAATGCTGCTAATTACTCCCCTGCGCTTAAGCGACTCAACCCTTTTCTTTATTGCAACATCAGTCAAGCCGGAATCGCGCGCAATAGCGGAAAAAGAAGCCCTCCCGTCAGAAAGCAGGGCTTGAAGAATAATATGATCAATCTTGTCAAGCGAAATCAAACAACCACCAAAAAAATTAATTCAAACTCCTAAAAAAATCCATTTACAAAAACAATTAAACTAACAACAAAAAACTAACTAAATTAAACTAACAACAAAAAACTAACTAAATTAAACTAACAACAAAAAACTAACTAAATGATATTTTAAAAACATAAAACATTTAAATTACGCTTCACCACAAACCAAAAAAAACAAACTTTGCACAATTATTTGATTAAAAAAACAAACCCCCTATTAGGAAAAACAACTAAAAGAGTATTTAAAATTAGCTTTTTGAATTATTTGGGGGTTTTTTGCAAAAAAACACTTAAATAATTTAAACACTTCCCCCAAGAAATATAACTGATAAAATGGAAATAATTGAAGGGAAAATCCAACAAATAGCAAAAGAAATGCAGGAAGCAAACGCATCCGAATGGACCATAACAAAAATAATAAAAGCACTAAGCGAAATGAAAACCACAAGCGAAAAAAAATTAAAGGAAAAAACTCTCGAATTATTAAAAGAATTTGACCCAAAAGCAGCTGTAATTTACGAGCAATTCAGCAAAATGAACGTTTACACATCAAACGAAAAAATACTTCCCTTTAATCGTGGAAACATAATAACATCCCTTTTAAAAGAAACCACAATTTCAAGAAGCGCCGCAGAAAAAATAACTACTGAAGTTGAGAATCAAATCAAGGATGCAAAAATAAATTTTTTAACCCCAAGCCTAATTCGGGAACTCGTTAACACCAAACTAATTTCCTACGGACTTGAAGAAATAAGAAACAATTACGCAAGGGTTGGAGAGCCAATTTTTGACGTAAAACAAAAACTTTTGGAAGATGCATACTTTGGGGAGACAGTAAGGGAATACACCATACTCTCCCAACTGCCAAAAATGGCAAGAGAAAGCCACTTCAACTCAATAATTCATATTGAGGACATTGAGGGCTACTCGCACAGGCCATATGCATACTCAATAATTGCAGAAAAAAAAGAAACGTTTGAAAAAACCATGTGCACTGCAATAAAAGAAGTAATCCAAAACAGGAAATACTTTTGCCTCCAGCCAAGCATTTACGGGATAACATTCGCGTGTGCAGGCTTTGCAAAAAACGATGCACAGGCAAAAAAAATTGCAGAACTAACAAAAAATGCTGCTGAAATTACTTCTGAAGAGTTAATCCTATCCCTTGAACTGTACACCCCGAAAATTTTTGAAAAAAACGGCGAAGAAAAGCTAAAAGCTGCAAAAATAGCAAACCAGCTACTTGCAAAAAACACTGTTGCATGCGTTGACTCAAAATATGCTTTAAAATTAATCCAGCCAGAAGGAAAAAATTTCACCATATTAAATAATTGCGAAGCGGATTATTTTCCCTTAACTAAAAAGCTTTTTTGTGAAAGTCAGGGAATTGATTTATACGTTAATATTAACCTTGAAAAAATCGCTATGGAAAATAACGAAAACTTCTTTGACGCATTAGGCCAAATCGCCCAACAAATACACGAACTCAAGGAAAAAAAGCAAAAACTACTTCAGGAAAAAAAATACCTTGAAAAATTTTCCCCCGAAAAATTCAAAACCGCAATAGGGTTAACAAGCCTGCCAATGCTTGCGCAAAACTTTGAATCAAAAAGCACTGATTTTGCAAACAAAACCTATAAAGAACTGTCCAAATTATTTGACGATTACCTGCTTTTTGGATTAAGCAGTGAAAAAGCAAGGGAAAGATTCGGCGACTCGATAAAAAAACATGTGTATTCTCAAGAAACACTGGGTTTTGATGAATGCCTAAAGGAAAAAAAATGTTGCTTCAGCGGAAAAGCAAGTACAATAAAAGAAGTCAATGAACTGCTCGACAAAAAAATCAAGCAAATTGATTACATAAGCAATTAATTTATCCACAAAAAATTAATAAAAAGAAATTAACTCTTTAAAAACTAAGAAAACTTTATTAGAATAAATATTAAAGCCTTGATCCAAAATTAAAGCTTTGACCCGTGCCTTGGCCTTTCCCTTAATCTTACCCCGTGCTTTATTTTTGGGCGCTCGAATCTTGGGGCCCTGACGTGAACAAATTCATTACTTTTTAATAAATCCACTTTCAATAAATAAGCGTAGGATTTTGTCTGCTCAATAAAAGGCACAAGCACCACAAGGACAAGGAAGAACGAAATAATCGCCCCTATATAACCCGCGCCTTGCAAATAAAACTCAATAAAAACCGCAACAAAAAGCAACAAAGAAGCAACGATGAAAATAAGTAATGCAATCAAAAAATTTGATGCCCAAAATTCAAGGCTATTAACAATTGCTTCAAACACACTTGCCCTGTCAAGCACAATGCTTTGAGGCGCAAACATCACGGCAAGCGAGATAACCAAATTTATTATCAGCCCCCAAAAAATAAAACCAAACATCAAACCAAGGGCCCCAATAACATAAAAAATTATCCCCAAAATCAAGTAAAGAAAAAAAATCTTTAACGCCGCGTCCTTAAATAACTCATTCCAATAAGTGTCAAAATTAACATTCTGAACATCACGATGAACGGAATAAACAGTCAAGGAAACAAAAAAGGAAAAAATGTAGAGAAAAACAACTATTACAACAAGCCCTATTATTCCAATCAAATCAGGGTTAAATGAAAGCAAAACTGTTCCTGAAGAAATTAAAAACTGGTTAAACCAGATGAATAAAGCCAAGAAGAGGAACAAAACACCGTAACTAAGCATTACCTTAAAATTTGAGAAATATTCTATAATCGCACGCCTAAAAACAACATCAATCATCAAAAAACCTACTTACTCTAGGCTAAAAAAGTTTAAAAAGCACACCAAAGGCAAGGAAAAATAAAAACAAACAAATAATTAAAGCAGTAAACAGATTATTCCTTACTAACTATATCCCCAATAAAGTAATGCCCTCTTATTTGGGTTATTCTTGCTTTTACAAAACCACCATAACCGCTTTTAACAAAAACAGTTTTGTATTCATTAGTTCTGGCATTAAAACCATTTTTTGTTTTTTCCAAAACCAGACACAAAACCTCTTTGCCCAAAAAGCTTTTACCGTTCATTATGAAAAAATCCCTGCAAACGTTTGAAAGAAATCTGCTCCGATTCTTTTTTTCACTCTCCACCAATTGCCCAATCATTTTTTCCGCATAAGTGCCCTTTCTTTTCCCAAACCTTGAAATATTCACAATATCCGGCTTTATTTTTTCTAATAGCTTAATTGTTTTCTTAAAATCCGCCTCACTTTCATTAGGAAACCCGACAATAATATCAGTAGCAATTGTAATATTTGGAATAATTTTTCTTGCATAATTAACACACTCCATAAAATCCTTAACTGAATAATTCCGACCCATTGATTTTAGTATTTTATTTGAGCCCGACTGGACCGGCAAGTGAAGAAACTTATAAACCCCTTCATCCTTCATCAAAGGCAATAAATCTTCCTTGATTTTCATAAAATGGTTTGGATTCATCATTCCAAGCCTAATGCGGTAAGTCCCATTAACTTTTAGCGCTTCCTTAAGCAACTTTGGGAGGGAAGAACCAATATCAAACCCGTAACACCCAAGGTCCTGAGAAGTAAGCCAAATCTCTTTAGAAGGTTTGTTTAACTCCTCCCCATTAACTGCCCGTCTGAGTGCATGCAAAATACTCTCAACCGGATAAGACTTTAACTCTTTTCTTGCAAGCCTTGCAGAACAATAAGTGCAAGAACCAAGACACCCTGTGGAAATAGGGATTATTGAAATAAATTCCTTTGATTTTATTGGAATAATTTTATGGGAAAAATATTCTGGCAGAATTTTTAAGGCAGAACATAAAGAAGCCAGATTATTGTCAAGAACAATTATTTGGGGGCTGATCTTTTCAACCATCTCGTGTTGCGCACTTGCAAGGCAGCCAAAAACAAGCAACTTTGCCCCTAATTTTTTCTCCTTGAGCAGAAATTTTATCCTAAAAAGCATCCTTTGCTCCGTAACCTGCTTTACTGAGCAAGTATTTATTATCACGAAATCCGCTTTCTTAAAATCATTGACCGGGGAAAAACCATTCTTCACCAAAAAACCGTTAATCATCTCGGTTTCCGATAAATTAAGCGAACAACCATAGCCTTCCGTATAAAAAGACCTCACAACAAAACCCCTCTTGCCATAATTGAATAAAAAAAATTAAACTAAAAAGAATTAATTAATAAAACAATTATGATCCGACTCAACAAAAAATAATTAATTAAAAAAATAATTAATCATCCTTCTTTTTTTCCCTTTGGGCAACCCATCTAATAAATAAAGGAATCCATCCGGCAATTGCCCCGAAAACAAAACTTAAAAACATGCTTTTCCTTAATTCCCCCCAATAATCAACAGGAATTAAAAGATTTGCAGAATTTGCCCCTGCTTTTTGAGCCTGAGTAATGACCTCATTATTTATTTTTTCAACCGTTGAATAACACGCACCCGGAGCGGTTTCTGTAAAACAAAAATAAAGCGAATAATTTACTCCATTTCTTGAGTTAAGCTTAGCCGCCTCGCCCACATAAAAAGAAAGATTAACATAATAACCAACCAACAGGACGGCGACAATAATGACCAAAAACCAAATACCCGCTGCTTCCTTGGTCGCGAAATACTCATTCCACCAATTAATAATAAAAAAAGCCAAAACAAAACCAACTAAGGGTGCCAAAAAGTACATCAAAGAATTCCAATTATCAAAAGGCAAAAACAAGCCAATAACAGGCACGCCCCTAAGACCAGATAATGCACTGCCAGCAAGGCATGACTGCCCGTTAATCGGGTTTAAACAAGCCCCACCAATAAACCACAAAATCAAATAAGAAACAACAAGCCAGATAATAACAATCAGCAAGAACTTTTTTCCTTCAAAAACGCTTTCCAAGAAAAACACCTTAAAAACCAAAACACTAAATTAATTAAACTACTAAATAATAGGCTTTTAATCTTTACCACAACGAGCCCAAAAAAACAAAAGTATAAAAAGTTGCCAAAGGTTAAGATAAATATGTCCAATATGATTAGAAGAAATGCATTAATCCAAACTGTTGCAGAAGAATACAAAAAAAGAATACCCCTTGCATTTAGAGAGAGCCTTTCAAGAAAACAACTCCAAAACTTTTCGATAGAACAGGTAAGAAAACTAAAAATAAAGGACCTTGCAAAGGAAGCAAGAATACCCCCCGCACTAATTCTTGCGCTCAGGCGCGCAAAAGAACAACTGCGAAGAGAAACAAACAAAGCTTTGATGGATTCATTAACCCCAACATCACGCGAGATTTACTTAAGCCACACCATAAATGAAATGTCCTTAGAAGAAGCACTTAACAGGGCAAAAAAACAAAGAAAATATGAAACGTCCAAAGAAGGGAAAAAAAGGGCACAAAAGTAAAAAGCATACTAATAATAAATTAATTTAATGGAATTATCTTAATAGAGCATAAAGGATAAAAAAAATAGTTTAATTAGTTTTTAAATTTTAAGTGATTTTATGACGCAAATAGAGCTTCCATGGGTTGAGAAATACAGGCCCTCTTCCTTAAACGAAGTTATAGGGCATGAGGAAATAACTACCCGGCTCAAAAACTACGTTGAAAAAAGGAACCTGCCAAACATGCTTTTCAGCGGTCCTGCAGGAACTGGAAAAACAAGCTCAAGCATCGCGCTTGCAAAAGAACTATTCGGCACAAACTTTGAACAAAACTTCTTAGAACTAAATGCAAGCGATGACCGCGGAATTGATGTAGTAAGAAACACGATAAAAGATTTTGCTCGCACACTCGCATTTGATTCAGGATTTAAAATAATTTTTCTTGACGAGTGCGATGCACTAACACAAGATGCCCAACAAGCTCTGCGCAGGACAATGGAGAAATACACAAAAACCTGCAGATTCATCTTATCCTGTAATTACTCCTCAAAAATACTGGAACCCATTCAAAGCCGGTGCGTAATTTACCGGTTCAAACCACTTGGTGCAAAGGATGTTGAGAAACAGGTAAAAGTAATTGCTGAGAAAGAAAAAATCCATGTTGATGAAGGCGCAATAAAAGCACTGAACTATGTGAGCCAGGGAGACATGCGAAAAACAATAAATGTTTTACAAGCAGCCTCAACATTGGACAAAAAAATAACTGAAGACATTGTTTATAGCGTTTCAAGTAAAGCCAGGCCAGAACAAGTACAAGAAATGATTCTATTAGCATTAAAAGGAAAATTCATTGAAGCAAGAAAAAAACTTGAAGAACTAATGTACGAACAGGGAATGAGCGGAGAAGACGTAATAATGCAGCTTTATAGGGAAACCATGGCGCTTGATGAAAAAGAATTAACTGACAAGCATAAAATAGAACTCGTTAACACTATTGGCGAATACGATTTTAGAATCGTTGAAGGTGCAAGCGAAAGAATACAACTTGAAGCGCTCCTCGCACAATTCATGAAATATAAAAAATAAATCCAAAGCAAACAAAAATCAATTAATGAGAAAAAGGGGCAAAAAAATGAGCCTAAAAAATGGTGTACGGCCTGAAATCATAATTCCAAAATCAACTGCAAAAAAAATCTTTAGGCGAGGGCTGAATAAAACCGGGTGGAGGGCGCTAAAAACAAGCCCAGTGCCAAGCACTCGCAGACAATCCACAATACTAATAAGCAATTGGGCAGATAAATTAATCCAAACCGCCACTTCAAAAGCATTAAGACAATTAGGAATAACAGACAAAGGCAAGAAAAAAAGAATATACCTTGCAATTTCAGAACCAAACCCACTAATAGCAAGAAGGCTTTTAGAACAAGAACTTACACAGGAGCAATTGGGGGCGCTGGCTGAAATAGTACAAAGGTTAACTTTAGACACACAAGGGCGATTCACCCCAAGGGCTAAGAAATATAAACTAGCTAAACAAATTTAATTAACATGCCTAGAAAACAACAGGGCACAAAACACCCACGAAGGGCGCCATGGCTAACCAATAATGAAATTTTAAAAGTAACAACACGTTCATTAAAAAAATCAGGCGTAATAAAAATTTCTTCCCCCCAAAACATGGAAAAATTAAGAAGAGAAATAATTTCAAGGCTATTAAACTTGGTCGTAAAAAATGCGCTGGACAACGCAAGAATTACGGAAAAAAAAGCAAGGGCAGAAATACAAAAAGCACTCGCGGAAGCATACTCAAAAACCCCTTGGGAAAAAGTTGCACTAATTAATTTTGATGAAGCGACACAGACAAGAATTTCAAAACACCTTGGTCCAACAGAAAAAGAAGATCTGCTTAAAAAAACAAGGTTCGGCGTTGCCGCCCACAAAAGAATGATTGAAGAAAAAGCATTAAAAAGGCTGGAAAGAATTATTGCAAGAAACTAATTTTTTAAGAACATTTTTATTTCTCTTTGAATTAAGTATTTGTATGAGCGCACGATTACTAACTGTTCTTAGAAGGAGGGTTCCAAAACAAATTGAACACCAAATGAAAAGAGAAAGAAGATTGGCTTTAGAAAGAAAAAAACTACACGCACTTCAAAATTTTCTTCCATTTGAGTTTGTTAAAAAAGAAAAGGAAACACACACCGCAGTCATTAGAATTCTTGAAGAACAAATTCGCGCTTCTGAAGAAAAAATACAATGCTTGAAAAGGAAAACTGGACTGTCGGGCGCCCAACGAAGTACAAGAAAAAAATTTGACCGCCCTGATGAAACAGAACACCAAAAAGCAACAAAAAAAGTATCAAAAGAAAAAGCGCTTTGGGGCGATGGAAAACAATCAAAGCAATTTAAAAAAAGGTTCTTAGCTTTTGCAAAGGATGTTGAAAGAAGAGGAATCAATATAAGAATAAAAGAAAAACATCACGAAGGAACATTTGATGTGGCCCTTTATCATGGAGAACAGTTGCTCGGGTGGCTTGGATTAGAATATAATAAAAGAACTAACTGCTTGGCTATTGAATCGGTTCAAGGAAATGCAGGAGTGACAAGTGCAGCCTTCAGAGCACAATCTCCTGCCCAATGGTACATAGTTCTTGCAAACCGAATTGTTTCAACACTCAAAGCAAATGGAGAACACAGAGTAGCTTTAATAGATTTTGACCACCAAACTTGGGCAAAAAACAAACCCGAAGCTAAAGGACTATACCAAGGCGTTGAAAGAGCATTAAAGAAAAAGGCAAAAAAAATAATCAAAATTGAAAAAGGAAAATACCACTTGTTTTATTTCTAAAAACTAACCTTGGGTAAATGCCTATTCAGCAAAGGCATTGTTCCAAGCCCAAAACTACTTTTTAGCTGCCTTTTTTGTACGCAAGTTTTTTCTGAACCGTCTCTTTGCCGCGCACTCCCTAACAACCCATAAATAATCACTTCTCTCAGACTTGTAATGCTTAAGCATCTGGGCAGGAGTCGCAAGAATAAAATGCGGCTTTACTTTAAGCAGCCTCCCAAGAAGAAGAGCATGAACCCCGCCTACAAGAATAATATCAGGTTTAATTCTCTTGATTGATTTAGCCATGTACTTAGTCCTTACATGATCAATCACATAATTACCTTTTTGAGTGTGGCGAGGATCTACAAAAAAAGCGTTTTTCACGGTTTTCATTGCAACTTTGTCCCCCTTTGGAGTATCAAGTCCAACTAAATTAATCTTCTTACCCGAAAATTTTTCACGTCTTTCGTTAAGCGCGTGCTTAAGCGACACAATGAACTCCAAATGCTCACCGTC
>CAZIPK010000002.1:30956-43106 GCA_964541135.1 uncultured archaeon
CGGTGAATCCACTTTTGGTTAGGTTCAAGTGCAATTGTAACTACTTCTGATTTTGACTTTACAATTGATTCAACAAGTAAATCTGCAATCGTATTAATCTCTTCACTTGTCCCATAATGCCAAGTACCAAAAAGATCCATGCAAAAGTCACACTCATCAAAAAATATTGCCAAATTAATCAAAACCACTGGCTTAACCTAGTTTGGGATTTAAAGTGCGTAATTAGTGCGGATTTTTTCTTGTACTGGTCTATGGGAACATTAAGTTTTTTTGAGAGAAAATCAAGTGCTAAATCCATGTTTGAGAAATCAAGCGGCTTTTCTTTAAGCGCTGCCCTAACATTCTCCCTAACCTGCCAAACCCCAAGTGGAACCGCGTAATCTTTACCAATTTCCCTAAAAATAATTGCAGAAGCATTTAGTTTATTTTCAGCCAAGTACTCGCTGACTGCTAAGCGGGAAGCAAAATAAGCCCCTTCGGTTTCATCAGGATAACCCTTCAATCCAGAGTTAAGTTCATGGTCCGCAAGAACATTAAACTCAGTAGCCCCCTCTGTCCAAACACCTCCCGGAAGCCAGCACTCTATTTGTTCAAAACTCCAAGGGTAAGGCAAAAGCATTACCCAAAAATCATTATCCAAGTACTTTGAGTGGAATAATTTAAAACAATCAATTAATTTATTTTGAGGAATTTTTTCTTCAATAAAATATTTTGAAATATTTGAATCCACTGCAGTAATACTCCACCTGGTAGGAACAATTTTTCTATTCTTCTTTACTCCAAGAGCCCCGCTTGAAAGAACCTTTGCAAGCGTTGAAACGGCAAAGCCTTTGTCGAACAAATCAATTAACGCGGTATTGGATTTGGCATCAACATCACTGTTATAATAATCAAGTTCTTTTGGAATTTTCGGGTTTTCAATCAAATTAATCTTATCAAGTTTTGCGCTTGGACCCAATGGAGCGGAGAAAGAATCAAAAGAAACTTCCCCTTTAGGCTTCTCCGCCAAATTAACTTCCAATTCAAATAAAGAAGAACTCATCGCGATTTCTTGAAAATCAATTAATTCATAATTAGGATCAGACGCCAATGAAACAGGCATGGTTTTGTACGAGCGAAGCAACGACTCCCTAAAATTAATTATTTTTTCCTGATTCAAGCCGTACCACTTTTCAGGCAAATCACTCACCTCACTAACCTCACTCGGAAGGGCGGAAAGCGGAGCTACCGCAACTTTTGGATAATTCTGCCAAGAAACAAAAAAACCGGGTGGACTTGCTCCAACAAAATTACTCCCAACCATGGAAGAAACAATCCGCGTTTTTGTAGCATTCTTTTGAAGGATAGGGCAACTAGACAAACCGCACAACAACTTGCCCTTACACTTAATGCAAAGCTCTGGAGAAATCATAAACATCAAAAATAATAACACACTTCAAGGTTAATAAGAATTATTAGTGGCAAAAAACAATTCAAAACAAAAATTAGCTTTCAATAAAATCATAAATAAATAATTCAAAAAAAAACACTCAAAGAAAAAACTTTAAAATTAGACTAATGTCTAAATTAATCCAAAAACAAAAAATCCTGCCAGCAAAAGAAAAAAACCTTGAAGAAAAAAATAGAACAAGCAATAAAAAAACATACTGCTGGTTAAAAAATGATTAAAAAATATTGCCCCCAACATGATAAAACAAACCAACTCTTCACCAAAAATATTCTTAAGAATACAAAATATAACCCAACTTCAAAGCAATAATTGTCTTAATTAAAAACATAATTAAAAATTATTAAAAAATAGCCAAGAAACGAAGAAATAAAAAGTTTAGAAACACTAGTTAATTATGAAAAAGGCACTGGATTTAGTTCAAAGAGCAGCCGAGTACCGCGAATGGTTCACCAAAAGAAGAGCAAAAAGAACAGAAACCGCGCTAAAAAAGGATTACTTAAGAAGAACTAGAAGGGAAAGAACCCTTTTAAAAAGAGGCCAAGTTTTTGAAGAAGTGAAAAAATTGTTGCTTGAAAAAAGAAAACTTGTTTTTAAATTGATAAGACGCGAAGAACTAACCGAAGCAGAAAAAAGACGACTGCCAATACTATTCAAACCAAACGAACTGGAAAAATATACTAAACGGAAAAAAACTATTGAGGAATTAATCAACTCTGATAAAAAAATGTCAGACATAATTCAAAGAACGCAGAATGGCATAATAACTAAAACAGATCTTGATTTTGCGTTTGCTTATTTTGGCGGGTTAAAGCCAGCAAGACAATATGTCAATTACTTAAAAATATTTTACAATGACAGAATGGACGCACAAAAAACTCCTAAATTAAAATTTGAAGAAGACAAATCAATGAAAGCATTAAGAAGAAAATTAGCTGAACAATAAAGCAAAAAAAACAAAACTTACTGCACTAGTTTATTTAAAAGCAAATTAAAAAGCGAAATTAACCCGTAAAAAATAATTTTTTTCACCAATTGGATAGCTTTTTATTTTAGTACGCTAAATAATAAATCAGCGAAAAGGATTTGAAAAAATGGCTTTTGGAGATTTAGTCAACGCTGCAAAAAAAAACACTCCTCAAAAAAATATTCCGTCTTCCCCAGCACAAGCAAGCAACCTAATTGAAGTAGAAGACATGGTGGCGGAAACAAAAGTAGAGGTTAAGAAAAAAGATATAAGCTATAAGGATTCAGAAATAACCGGCTTAAGGCCACAGCAAAGAGTATTTGGGAGCAAAACAACAAATGATCCGCGGCACGGAAGCATTGTAAGAAACATTTCCCATGAATCAGACATAAACTCCCAAATGGAAACAAACGCCACTTGGCAAGAATGCAAACACAGAAAAGAAGGATTTGGAAAAGATTATTGCAAAGAATACCACTCCATCTGCTACAAGGAAAAATGCAACCGGGCAAAAAAGTAATTACTCCAAAAAAAATTAATAACCCAAAAAAAATTAAAAATATTTAAGAAATTGAACAAATAGTTAATCAAAAAACTTAATTAAATTTACCTCCTTGCCGACCTTTGCCTAACAACACAATTTATAACGCTTTTAATTTAGAAAAAAATATTGATTAAAAAAACATGTAAAAGCCCCTTATAAAAAAACCTGGCTTTCAATAAAGCCATCAACTAGTTCAATTTAAATAAACTATTTTAAAAAAAATTATATGATACTCTTGGAAAAACTTACGCCAGAAAAAATTATTTCAGAAGCAAAAAAAGAGTACCAATCAATGGCCCAGGAAATATCAAAACTCAATTCTATGAACATACACAGAACTCTTGAAATGGGGGACAAAAAAAGCACCCAAATCGTAGTAGCGTATCCCCCGCTAAATAAGCTTGAACCCATAAATGAAAAAAATATTTATGAAGGAAATCATTTTGGCAAAAATACCTTATATATCCATATCCCATTTTGCACTGGAATATGCACTTATTGCGGATATGCAAGAACAGCAATAAGTAAAAATGATTCAAGAATTTTAGAATACCTAAATTTACTTGACAAAGAATCTGGATTGCTTATTGATTCGATTGGAGGAAAAAAAATTAAAGTTGAATCAATCTACATAGGTGGAGGAACACCAACCCTATTAGATGAAAAAGAATTGGAAAAATTATTTCAAATAATAGAAAGGGATTATGAGTTCGCAAGCAATGTGGAATACACTCTTGAAGGATCTCCAGAAACAATCACCCCTGAAAAAATTAACAAAGCAAAAAGCTTTGGAGTTAACCGGGCAAGCATTGGTGCAGAATCATTTAATAATAACGCATTAAAACTGATGAAAAGAAGGCATACGGCCCAGGGAACAAAAAAAGCCATTAAAACAATACTAGATTGTGGAATTAGCGAAGTTGATTGCGATTTGATAAGGGGTCTTCCAAATTACACTTATGAAATGATAATAGAAGATGCAAAAAATATTCAAGAACTTGACCTGCCATCCGTTACTTGTTACCCATATACAATAAAACCCTTCTCAGTTGATTCATTAAAAATAAACGAGATTGACAAAAGCGAAGAAAGGCAATTATTAATGCATTTGGTTTTCCTTAAATCCATGGAAAAAATAGGGCGAATACAACGGCCAGTCGATTGGTTCATAAAAGATGAAACCCATATCATAAAGCATGAAATGCTCAAATGGCATGATATGGCAAACCAATTCGTTTTAGGGCATGGAGTAAGGGGATACTTAGTGAATGGAGTGCAATTCGCGCATTATAGAGAATATAAGGATTACAAAAAAGCGCTTGACAAGGGCAAATTGCCTGTTGAAAAAGCAAGCTATTTAAACAACGATGAAATTGCCAGGAGAAAATTTTTGTTTGGATTAAAATCTGAAATAAACCGAAAAGAATTTTCAAAAAACTATGGGTTTGACCCTCTCGAATCCAGATTCAAAGAAACAATAAAAAATATTCACGCGGCAGGCGGAATAGAAATAACCCCTAAAGAAATTAAACTCACAAAAACAGGAGTCCTTTTTGCGGACGCCATACAAGAAGCGTTCATCCAGTAATAAACAAATGGATGAACAATTGTCTTTAAGCGATAAATAAAAAAAGGCTCTATATTGCCCAGTTATTTATTGTGCCCGCCAAGAAATTCTTATCCCCAAACCTTTAATTTAAAAGCCTTTTTTAGCCAAAAATCCATTATGTGTAATGAAGAGGCTAGCTATACTGATAAGTTCTGGCACACCACTGCGCACGTGTTTGCCAATGCCCTAGTAGAACTTTACCCAAAAGCAAAAATAGCCATCGGGCCACCAATAGAAAGCGGGTTTCATTATGATTTTGAATTAGAAGAAAACTTGGATGCAGAAAAACTGGCAAAAATAGAGGAAAGAATGAAAGAAATCTTAAAGAAAAAGGAGAAAATGATCCGGGGAGAAATGAATATTGCAGACGCCTTGGAGTTCTTTAAAGAAAACCCATACAAAGTAGAAATGATTAAGGATCTTGCAGCAGCAGGTGAGACAAAAATAAGCACTTACACTAACGGCAAATTCATTGACATGTGCAAAGGGCCGCACTTGGAAAGCACTGAAGAAATAGGCGCAGTAAAACTATTGAAAGTTTCAGGCGCTTATTGGAAGGGAAATGAGAAAAACAAAATGTTGCAAAGAGTCTATGGAATATCTTTCAAAACCCAAAAAGAGCTTGATGATTGGTTGGAAATGAGAAAAAAAGCCGAAGAAAACTCGCACATAAAACTTGGAAAAGAACTTGAATTATTCATTACAAGCGAAGTAGTAGGAAAAGGATTGCCATTGTTTGCCCCGCGCGGAGCAATAATAATGCAAGTATTGCAAAGATTTATTGAAGACGAAGAAACAAAAAGAGGATACGTAAGAACAAGAACCCCAGTAATAACAAAAGCGGAGCTTTATAAAATTTCAGGGCACTATGAACATTACAAGGACAACATGTTCCAATTGGATATTGAAGGTCAGGAATACTTTTTACGCCCAATGACCTGCCCGCACCAATACATGATTTACAAATCAAAGCAGTACAGCTACCGAGACTTGCCTGTTAAAATGGCGGAGGTAGCAACGCTTTTTAGAAAAGAACAAAGCGGAGAACTCCACGGAATAGTAAGAGTGTGGCAATTCACGCTAAACGATGCACACATAATATGCAAACCTGACCAACTAGAAGACGAAGTGAACGCAACTTTAGACTTAATCCAGTACTGCATGAAAAAAATTGGAATAAAAGATTACTGGTACCGATTCAGCAAGTGGGACCCAAACAATAAAACAAAATACATTGATAATCCAAGCATGTGGGAAAAAAGTCAAGCAATACTAAAAGGAGTTCTTGACAAATCAAAGATGAAATACGTGGAAGCGGACAACGAAGCAGCATTCTACGGCCCAAAAGTAGACATACAGGCAAAAAATGTTTATGGAAAAGAAGACTCGCTGTTTACAGTACAACTTGATTTTGCAGCAGCAGACAAGTTTGACATGACTTATATTTCAAAAGAAGGGAACAAAGAAAGGCCTGTTGTAATACATCGCGCAGCAGTAGGATGCCTTGAAAGAACCCTTGCATTCATTTTAGAACAAACCGGTGGAAACTTGCCCTTCTGGCTAAACCCAGAACAAGTAAGAATAATCCCAGTATCAGAAAAATTTACTATTGATGCAAATGAATTAAAGAAAAAACTGATGCTTCAAGGACTGCGAGTTGAAGTTGACAACAAAGACCAAACACTAGGAAACAAAATAAGAAACGCGCAAATGATGAAAATACCAATAATGCTTGTATTTGGCGAAAAAGAAAAAACAACAAATGAATACCAAGTAAGGGAAAGAAACGGAAAACAATACAAACTCAACTACGCTGATTTAATTACCTCCTTAAAAAAAATGAATGAAGAATAACAACCAAATTAAACCAAAAAAATACTCTGCTTTAATCAATTCAAAATTTAATACTGAATGCTTTAAATAATATAAAGTGCTAATTTTAGCATGCCCACTGATTATTTAGAAGACCTGATTAACTCGGTAAAACAAGGCCCAACAAACACTCAACAAAACACTCAAAACACACAACAAGGAGCACCAACACAACAACAAACCCCAACGCAAAATGAACAAAACCAAAAAGCGGGCCAAGAAGGGACAAAACCGGTTGATGATGAAGAAAAAATAGCACAGCAAGTGAAAAAAGAAGATTTGCAAAAACTTACCGCCGAACAGGAAACCGCGCAACAGCAACAAAAAGCAGAAAGATCAGCAATAGAAAAAGAGCTTGATGAAAATAAAAAAACCGAAATAAAAAGCTATGGAAAAGTAAAAATTTACCGAGTGCCCGGAAAGCCATTAGCATATTACTTCATACCAACCACAAGGCCAACTGGTGTTGAAAGAAGAATGATTAACACGCTAAAAGAAGCCACTACAAGACTCATAAGCATAACCCCTTACAAAATAAGGAATCCTGAAGAAAGAAGAATCGTTTACAAGCAAAAAGTAATTGAAATAATAAAAAATAATTTGAATCTAAAAATACCTGAAAGCAAAATTAGTTTTTATGCAGAAGCAGTTGTTCGAGAAATGGTAGGATATGGATTAATTGATGAATTAATCAAGGATGATAATCTTGAAGAAATAATGATTGTGGGGCCAAAAAAACCCGTTTACGTGTTTCACAGGGAATTTGAAATGATGCTAACAAACATTGAATTCTTTTCAGAACAAGAAGTAGAAGAACTTTTAAACAAAATAGCAAGAGAAGTAGGGAGAAGAGTTGATGTCGCAAGCCCCCTACTTGACGCAAGACTGCTTGACGGAAGCAGAGTAAACGCAACTATTCCCCCAGCAAGCATAAGCGGAGGAACATTAACAATAAGAAAATTCCGACAAGATCCGTACTCAATAATAGATTTAATAAGAATGGGAACGCTAAGCAGCGAAGCCGCAGCATTCCTCTGGGTCGCAGTGGAAGGCATGAGCACAAAACCCGCAAACATCCTAATCTCAGGAGGAACCGGATCAGGAAAAACAACTCTATTAAACGTGCTCGCATCATTTGTGCCTGACAGGGAAAGAATAATAACAATAGAAGACACAGCAGAATTAAACCTTCCAATAAAACACTGGATAAGGCTTGAATCACGCCCGCCAGGACTAGAAGGAACAGGCGAACTAAAAATGGACATACTGACAAAAAACTCTTTAAGAATGAGACCGGATCGAATACTTGTAGGGGAAATAAGGCACGAAGAAGCATTCACACTATTCACCGCAATGAACACGGGCCATGATGGAGCCCTCGCAAAAGGCACTTTAATCCAGCTCTCAGACGGCAACATAATCGAGATTGAGAAGCTTGCTGAAAAATATTTCAATAATAATATGCCAATAAAAGAAAATGGATACGAATTTGTTGATATCAACAATCCCCAATTCGTTCCAAGCTTAAATAAAAACACTTTAAAAATTGAGCACAAAAAAATCCTGCGAGTTTGGAGAAAACCTTATGAAGGAAAATTGAAAAAAATAAAACTAAGTTCGGGAAAAATAATAACTCTTACTGATGATCACCCTCTTTACAAAATACAAAACGGGATGATTGAAATAAATTCAAGCAACTTAAAAGAAAATGACTGGATAGCAATCCCCCAATCAATTACGGTTGGAGCTGAAAAAGAAATAAAAGAACCCTATTTGCTTGGACTAATTTATGGGGACGGCCATGTCGGCCAGGAGCACATTGAATTTGTAAATAAAGAGCAAAGCGTATTAAACGAGTTTTTTTTAGCAGCCAAAAGAACAACAAACAATAAAGTAACACAAAAAGACTTTGCAAATTATTCACGAATAAAGTTTTTTGACAAAAAAATAGTGAATCAACTCAACAAAGAATACAAAATACCAATAGGCAATAAAACCAAAATTTTTAAGTTTGAAGAAGAATTGCTTTCATCCAAAAACAGCACTCTTGCAGAACTAATAAAAGGAATTTATGATTGTGAAGCACACGTAAATCTTAACTCAAATTGCATACAATTCTCCACTTCAAATGAAGACCTCTCAAAAAAATTGCCCCTAATCCTTCAAAGATTTAAAATACACTCCTCAATTTATTCACAAGAAAAAGACGGGAAAGGAAATACCGGCCCATATTATAGAATATCAATCTACGGGAAAGAAAACCTCAAAAATTTTAGAGACCAAATTGGGTTTAAGCATGAAAAGAAAAAAGAAAATCTAAATTTACTACTAGAAAAAACAAAAAACAGCCTTGATTTGTTCCCAAATATAGAAAAATTATTAACCAACGCCAGAGCAGAAGCGAAAATGACCCAAAAAGAACTTTCCGCACTAATAGGAAATCAAACAAGAAGCAGCATAGAAGCCTACGAAAATAATTTTAGAAATCCGTCAAGAGAACAATTAGCAAAAATTATCAAAATGATTGACACAAATACCTCAAAACAATTGAAAATACTGTGCGAATCAGAATTAAGATTTGAAAAAATCGTAGAAGTGACTGAAGAAGATTATTCGGGGCATGTTTATGATTTGACTGTTGAAGGCAACCACAATTACTTTGCAAATGGTTTGCTTGTTTCAAATTGCCTTGGAACTGTTCACGCAAACAGCCCGGACGAGACAATAATCCGCTTAACCTCCCCCCCAATGAATGTACCCAGCATAATGATGTCAGGGTTAGACTTAATAATAGTAGAACACAGATATTATGATCGGAAAAAGGGCACTATAAGGAGAGTGAGTGAAATCGGAGAAGTATATGGGGCACTAGAAGGGTCGCCAAAAACGCAAATAGTTTACCAGCGCGATCCGGTAAAAGACACGCTTGAAAGAACATTAGTTGAGAGCAAATACCTAAAAATGCTCCAAAACTTTACAGGAATGACAAAAGAAAGCCTCTTAGTCGAGATAGAATCAAGAAAAAATTTTTTGGACACCATGGTTTTGCGAAATATAAGGGGTTTAGCCGAAGTTAGCGAAAAAGCAAAGAAATTTATTCAAGAAAAAAACATAAATATGTGATAAAAAATGACTTACGAATCAAACATTGACCAGCAAGAAGTAGAAAAGATAATCGACACGATGAAAAAAAAGTACCGCGAGGAAGGACTGGAATTTTCGGAAGTAAGCGGCGGGCTAAAAGAATTGCGAGGAATAATAGCCGAAGACACTTACGCAAAGCAAGACATAGAAACAAAAGATGATTTGGATGTATTTGATTCGGGCTTCACGCAAAAACTAGGTGAATTTTATTTAAAACTAAAAAATGTTCTAAAACCTTTCCAAGAATTCCTAAAAAAAATCCCCATTAATGAAGAAATCGGATTCTATTTGTACTCAGCAAACATGCCTTACTCCGCAAATCAATACTTAGCAATATCAAGCGCAGCAGGATTAATGGCTGCACTAGTGGGGCTAGTAGCAGGGCTCTTTATAGGGACAGTTATTGCGGCAATAACAGGCGGATACCTGTTTTTAGTTTTAATGCCAATCATATTCCTTTTGGTAGGCGGACTCTTTGCGACAGGAATAATGCTGTTCATCCCACGAATGAGGGCAAATTCAAGGGGAAATGCTTGCTCAATTGAATTACCCTTCGCACTAAGGCATATGTCAACAGAACTAAAAGCAGGGCTTGGATTATACAAAACACTCCAAGCAGTAACAGCCGCGGATTACGGAGTACTAAGCGAGGAATTTGCCAGAACCATGACAGAAATTGAAGAAGGGACTGACACAAGCGTCGCACTAAAACACTTAGCACTCAGAACGCAAAGCAAACCGCTAAAATCAGCAATAAACCACATGCTAAGAGCAATGAGAGTAGGGGGCAACCTGTCAAGCATAATGAACGAAATAGCGAATGAAGTTTCAGCAGATTTAAAAGACAAAATAAAAGCATTCTCACAAAAAATGAATTTATTTGCAGTAATATTTATTTTCATATTCATAGTACTGCCAGTGGCAATAATGATACTGGGGGCAATAAGAAATTCCCCGCTTGGTGCAAGTGCAGGGGATTTGTTCAAAAGCGTTCCACTCCCGCCCGAAACACTAATACTAATGTATTTAGTTATAATGCCCATATTATTTGCAGGAATGATTTTTATGGTGCACACAATGCAACCAAAGATGTGATTTGATGAAGATAACTGAATTTTGGTCAACCTATTGCGGATGGGTAGAATTTGTAAAGTTAAAATACCCCCCAACAGCATGGGTAATGATTTCACTCGGAATAACCCTATTAATCGGAGGCGGAACTTTTTTCGTCAGTTACCTGCTAATAAAACAACTAACCATGCTGCCACTTGCATTTGGCCTGGCAGCAGCGGTACTTACCATTGGATACCCATACATGAAAAAGCAGTCAATAATTGAATCAATTGAAAAAAATCTTGGAGATGCGCTAAAACAAATGGCGGACACACTAAAAGCAGGGGACACCTACGAAAGCGCATTAAGAGAAGTTGCAGAATCCGATTACGGCAGATTATCAGAAGAAATGGCAAATGCATTAAGAAGGCTTGAAGACGGAGAAACACTTGAAAACTCGCTAATAGTATTTTCAAAAAGAATTGATTCAAAAGTAGTTAAAAGAAGCATTACAATAATACTTGATTCAATAAAAACAGGGGCAAGCCTCGCAGACATTCTTGAAGAAATATCTGACGATGTAAGGGATTTTCAAAGACTCAAATCAGAAAGAAAAGCAGAAACAACAATGCAATTTTTATTCATGCTAGTTGCAGGAGGAATAATAGCCCCTGCAATATTTGGCGAAATAAATGCCGTAATAGGCGGTTTTGGATTTATTGGAAACCAGACTCTAAGCGAACAGCAACTAATTGATTCAGCCGCCCTAAATGCGCTAGTAGTTGCTTTAATCCAATTATACATCATAATTGAAGTTGTTGGTGCAGGAATAATGATGTCACTCATCCGCGCAGGAAGCTTAAGCAAAAGCATTATATACATCCCAATGCTACTATTATTAGCATTTATATCATTCTACGCATCATATTTCATAATATTTTCGATGCTTGCGGGGGCGATGGCATGAAAGAAGAGAAAGCACAAGTGAATATAGAATATTTATTAGTAATTGCCGGCGCAGTAATAATAGTGACAATAGTTGCATTGTTTGTTAAAAGCACAGCGGGAAATGTGGGCGGCGCCGCAAGAGACCAAGCCCCTTAGAAAAAAACTAGCACAGCAAGATTTAAAAACAATAAAAACATTATGGAATCAAGAGTTTACTAAAAGTAAACAAAGTATTATTTTTACAAATGAAAGGGAGGTAAGTGAAATGGAACGAAAAGGACAAGGAGCAATTGAATACTTGCTAATAATAGGAGCAGCAATACTTGTAGTAGCAATAGTAATAATTGCCGTTACAGGAGTATTAGGAACAACAAACGATAGAGGCGACCAAGCATCAAACGACCAAAACAGAGCACAAGCAGTGCAGAGATGCGCTGTTGACTGCACACTTTTGGGCAACTGCACTATTGCAGCAAACACTCTTAACCCACAAAGTTGTGGAGCAATAAATCCAACTGCTTGCACACCAACAAACTTAGCAGCAGCAAACTCTCCATGCAGAGCAG
>CAZIPK010000003.1:0-15513 GCA_964541135.1 uncultured archaeon
CTTTTGTGGCGTTAAGAACATATCCAAATAATCCGATATAGTTTTGGTCGGGGCGATTGATGTAAAGGTTTTTTATTGTTTTATTATTTCCTTTAAAGTTTCCGGTAAATGCATAAGTGGCGTTGTCTCCTATTGGGTTCCAACCAGCGCCTGTATTGTATTCGTTATTGCAGTTTCTAAAGTCTAAATCGTTTTGTAAAATATAATTCCATCCTCTCGTTGTGACATTGTAATCAATTGTATTCAAATCGTCACAAGTGCAGATTGTGTGCTGACTTGCTGTACCATTCCAGTCAAAGCAGTTGTTTTGATTAAGTACTATAACGCTTGATGAAGGATTTATTGAATTAATTTGTGAAGTTATTAGGTTTGTTGTTCCTTTTTGGGTTTTTGATACTCCATTAAGCGTGGTGTAGGTTATTGTTATTTGGTTGTTTGTTGTTGCGCCTAAAAGCGGCTTGTTTAGATGAATTGCTTTTGTTTCCTGCCCGCTTAATGCAAAATTTTGGGGGTATGTTAAATTTCCATTTACTGTTATTGATTGTATAGTTGCATATTCGCTGGTATTATTTTTTATTACTATTAATAAAAAACCATTTGTGTCAGTTTGTGAATCAGTTATTGCTAAAGGTTGGCTTGCCCAATAAAGTTTGGATTGTTGTTCATTAGTGGTGCTTGCATTGCTTGAAAAAATGTTAGTAAATAGCCCTACAACAACCAAAACAATTACAACGACAATCCCTATTATTACCAAATACTCTATTGTTCCTTGTGCTTTTTTTTCATCTATATTGGCTTGAAATTTTTTGCTAATGGTTTTACGTGAATTTGCAGAAAAAAAGTTTAATTTCATATAATTGTAAAAACTTTTCTGTATTTATGTTTTTGCATTATTATTTTATTATTTATTATTTAGCTTAAACCCTGCGGCCACAAGTATTGGGAATATTATGCTTGCTTCGCCCCAGACTTTTGCGGTGTAGTCATTATGTGCTGCTTTTCCCCAGGATTTTGCTTCTTCAGGATTTGCTCCGGCATTGCTTCCTTCGCCTTCATATCCAGTGTTGATGTAGATAGTGTAATCTGCGCCTTCTCTTAGCATGCATGCGTTCATTATGTGGTGCTTTGGAACACTTCCTCCAAGAATTATTGCGCCTATTTTTTCCTGGACTAGAATGGTATCGTACAATATCTCGACTTCTTTAACCAAGTCAATCGCAAAATCAGAGTGATCTTTTTTGAATAAGTACAGGTGGTCTCCAATTGCCCCATCGGCAAGCGGAGTGCATACTAATGGGATGTTATTTTTGTATGCCCAATAAGTAAAACTTTCTTCGTGATTTGGAATTTCTTCCAATTCTTTTCCCAATAATTTAACGAATTCAAAGCTGTCGATTATTTTGCCAGATTTTTTTTGCGAGTCATGCATTTTTTTTAAAAATGGTTGCATGAACTTTTCAAACCAGATATATCTTTCGTTTGGAACAAATATGTTGCCACTCCTATTGACTCCTTTTTCCCTAAGTTTTGCGCCATCTGCGTCAAAGTTTCCATGTAAAAAATTTCCATGGGTTTTGATTATGTCTTCCTCAAGCCCGCCGGTAGTGGTCACGAGGAAGTGAACCATTTTGTTTTTCACTAAATAAGTGATAACGTCTCGTATTCCGCTTGTAGCCATGTTTGATGTGAATCCAAGGAAAATGAACGCTTTGTCTTTTTGCATCTTTTTTGCAATACAGATGGCTTTGCCTAAATTTGCTGCCTGAAACCCAGTTGCACAATATGATTCAAAGAAGTCTTTGATGTCAAATTCCTTGTTAAAATCATATCCCTTTACCTTGCCTTTTCCAAGTTCTACACTTTTTTTGAATAGGGCTTTTTTTGGATTTATTTTGGTTTTCATAAAGAAATTTGAGGTAAAAAAGCTTTTTAAATTAAAAGAAGGGCTTTTTTTGAATTTTTTACTTTTTGTTTCGCGCGTATTTGCGCGCAATAATTTTGAGCAGATTTACTGTTATTGTGAGTTGTTGAATATAATCTGCCGGGGTTAAGCCCAGTTTAGTCAATTCTCTGAATCCATTTTCAACAATAGCACCATGTTTTTCATCATGTGATGCATTTTTTCCCCATGCTTCTAGCATTTCAGCCCGATTGCTTGCGGATATAAGATTTTGCGCGATTTTTTCCGGGTCGCCAGAAGTTATTCCGTTTGATTTAAGCACTATTCTTGTGGCAATAATAAGTCTTGGAAGATTGGATTCGCTTGTTCTTAAATTCTCGTAAGCTTCATTTACTCTTGCAAATTCTATTGCTTCTTCACTTGTAATATTTTTTCTTATTTTACGGAACGCAGAACGAAGAATTTTTTGCTTTCTTTTGCGTAATGGTTTTGTAATGCTTCTTTTTATTCTTGCAATTAAAGGCCTTTTATTCATACATATCTTTTAGTACTATTTGTTTTAAGCCTTTTTTGTGGCTGATAAGGAGTTATAATAAAAGTGGGCAGTGGGAGATTTGAACTCCCGACCGCACGATTATCAGTCGTGTGCTCCAACCAGCTAAGCTAACCGCCCATTATAAAAAAATTACTTCATGAAAAGCTTTAAATTGGTACCTTTGGCAATTCTACCCACAAGCCAATCTGGGGGGCTCATGAAAAGCTTTAAATTGCTACTCATACCCAATTATTTCTATAACAAGAGCTTTTCCGCAAAGCGGCAAAAACAATGCAAAATAAGGACTTTTAACAGTTTTATTAGCCCCTTCGTCTAGTGGCCAAGGATACAGGCCTTTGAAGCCTGGGACCCCAGTTCAAATCTGGGAGGGGCTATTAATTTTTCTTTTAATTTCTTTTAGGGATTTAATCCGATAATCCTGCCTTTAGGCAGGATGTGTTTGTGTTTCATTGCCAAGTGAAACTGGCGTGGTGAATCTGGGAGGGGCTATTATTTTTTCTTTTAATTTTTCTAAGTTCTGTGTTTTTTTTAAATTCTCAAAGTATTTTGGTGTTTTTTGATAAGCTAATTTATTATATTTGAAGGGTAGTTAATTATACTATGCCTAAAAGAGCAAGCTGGGTTCCATTAAATTTTGGTGCACGGTATCCTAAAAGCCTTTTGGGGAATAAGCGAAATTCAACCAGGGACTTAAGGGCAATTAAATCAATGTACTCAAAAGTTAATTTATCAAAAGAGTTATTTGCTTCTTACGAGCTTTTGAAAAAAATGTCGGAGCGGGACGAGAGTGCGGTTATTGACAGAGATGAATTAATGAAGTGTTTGGAAACGTTTCCATCCAAAGGTTTTCTGGCTAAAGCATTTAAGGGTTTGAGAGGAGCTTATGGAGTCAGGGAGTTTAAGAATTTAAGACCTGATGAAGCTGCAAATCTTTTTAAGAATAAATATAAGATAAACCAAATTTTAGCCAAGCATCGAATAAATTTTGATTCTTTTTACCGCCATTTTTTAACGATTTTTGGGCAAAGCCTTTCTGAAAATATTCGTGAGAAGGCGGGCAAGATTGTTAGCAAGCATTTAGAGGATTATTTAATTCAAAGAGGATTTAAACTGGATAAAGGTTTTTTTGACTACCTGGCAAGGAATTATCTAAAAAATAGGTTGGGCGGGATTATTGAAGGAAGGCTGGATTTAGCTGAGTTTGAATCGCTTTATGTAATAAGTTGCAAAGCGGCAAGGGCAACACGAATAGGAACTGGGTCCGAGATTAATTTGATGCTTAGGAGGGCTTTTGAAGGGCGAAGAGTCAGAGGGGCGCTTTTAAGTACCTTTAAGGAAATTAGGAGAAAAGCAAAACTGGATTTTGATATGTTTAACATAGAGCTTGTTAAAAGTGTTGAAAAAGGTTTGTTGGAGGGACATATTTTATTTAGGGGGAAGACTCAAGACGAAATTAATTCTTATTTGGCTTTTGAGCAAGAAAAATTTGAGGAAAGACTTTTTTCAAGGCTGCAAAAGTATGCTAGAGAATTCCCCCCAGCGCCTAAAAAAAATGTTGCTCCTGAAAAAAATCCAGTTACGCCAATTAGGACTGAGAGTGAGTGGGTTGCCAGAGTTAGGCGCCAAAGGGAGCTTGAAAAAGAAAAAGCGGCTTCAAAGAAGGTTGGAAGGGCTTTTGACTCGGTTGCTTACTGTTTGGATAGGATTAGAATTGAGCACCCAAATGAGTTTGGTTTTTTTTCACGTTTGATTGAAAGAAAATTGATTTCTCCAAGGCAATTTGTCGGGATTTTTAGCGCCGGGCCTTTGACTCAAAGGGTTTTTTTCGCGGTTTTGAATAATTCTGAGTTTGTAAGAAGATTTGGAATAGAAAAAGCAGGGATTCTTGCAGGGATTGTTATTGATATTGGAAGTACTGGACGGAAAAAGGAAATGGCGCCTAAAGCTGGGGCAAAGAGGAATGCGAATAATGGAAAAAGAGCAGATAATGGCGTTCATGAATCAAGGGAGATTTACGATTTTTTAATTAGTCATGGCTATGCCAGTCAGGAGCATCATGGCCGAAGAGCAGTTTATTTTGAAAGGCATCTTCCGCAGTGAAAAATAGCTAAAATTTTTGGTATTTTGGTTTGGGGTTGTTTTTGTGATTATTAATTTTTTATTCAGGTGGCTTGTTATTTTTTTGTCGGTCTGCGGGGCAAGGGTCATTTAAGCTTTTCATGTACTTTTTCAGCCAAGTCTTTTATTTTGTTCGCGCTTTTAGTGGGGCAGACTAACAGTGCGTCTTTTGTATCAATTACTATTAGGTCTTTGCAGTCTATTAGCGCGATGGTTTTGTTTTTATGCGTGTGAAGAATGTTTCCGCTGCTTTCAATGTGCTCAAGTTTTCCAAGCAGGGTAACGTTTTCTTTTTTTAATACTTCCATTATTGCTGGAAAGCCGCCCACATCGTTCCAATCAAATTCTGCAGGGACATACATTACATTTTTTGCTTTTTCCATTACAGCATAATCAAAAGAGGTTTTTCTAATGTTTTGATAGTTTTCATTAATTTCGCCAGTTTCTTTTATTTTTTCCAGAGTTTCAAATATATCAGGGGCATGTTTTTTAAATAAATCCATTAATGTCCCCGATTTTGAAACAAATATTCCTGCATTCCATAAATAGCCTTTTTTTATATATTCTTCAGCCTTTTCCTTGCTTGGTTTTTCGTAGAATCGATTGATTTTGTTTTCCCCTTTTGTTTCAATATACCCATATGCTGTTGAGGGGTGATTAGGGGGGATTCCAACCACAACTATTGCATCATTGTTTTGGGCGTAAGTTATTGCTTTTTCAATATTTTTTTGGAATATGGTGTTTGGGTTAATGTAAGCGTCTGAAGGAGTAAAAACCAGGACATCATTTTCGCTGAATTGAGTGGCGCATAGACCTATTGCTGCGGCAGTGTCGCGCCTTTCCGGTTCTACAATTAATTTTTTTTCTGGAATGATTTTGGTTATTTCATTTTCAAGGTTTTTTCCGGTTGATATTACTATTTCATCAACGCAAGGGGAGAGACGGTCAATAGAGTTTATTAAAAATGGTCTTTCTTCAAATAAATTAAGCAGTTGTTTTGGCTTTTTTTCCCTTGAAAGCGGCCAAAGCCTTTTGCCACTTCCGCCTGCGAGAATTATCCCTACACGCATAATAATATTTGCGAGCGATTGTTTTAACTGCTTTTTGGTTATTTGAGTTTGGGCGGCTTTAATTTTTTTTATTGCTTTTTTGGTTTATGATTAGAGAGTATTTTGGTTCTTGTATTAATTAAGAAGTCTGATTTTTGGAGAAAGGGTTTTGTGTTTTTTTATTTGTTTTTAGTTGTTGTTTAGTAAATTATTGAATTTCAACCAGTTCATAATCTTTTTTTCCCAATCCTATTTTTTCCCCGTATTCAAATACATAGTCCCCGCCAAACATTTTTTTTCCTTCGCTTTTTCTTATTAAATCAAGACTTGCTTTGTCAATTGCTACTGGGTCGGTGGATGCTAAGACGCCAATGTCTTTTGCAATCGGTTTTTGCGCTTTTCCCATACAGTCGCATTCTTTTGTGATGTTTAAAACAAAGTTAATGTAAATTATTTTTTTGCTTTTTTGTGCGGCGAGCGCGTATTCAGCCATTTTTTCTATGAATTCTTTTGGCATGGTGCTTAGCCAATTTGGGCTTATTGCTTCAAATGGGCATACGACGAGGCATTTTGCACAGCCAATGCATTTTTTGCCGTCAATGTGCGGAATGGTTGTAATGATGCATGCGTCTGTTGGGCAGTGTTTTGTACAAGTAAAGCATTTTTTGCATTTTAATGGGTTTATTATGGGTTTTGAGTTGGAATGCATGGCGAGTTTTCCGCTTCTTGAGGCGCAGCCCATTGAGAGTTGTTTTATTGCGCCTCCAAAGCCTGGCAGGATGTGTCCCTTAAAGTGAGTTAGCACCACCATTTGTTCTGCTTCTGCAATTGATTTTCCGATTTTGCATTTTTTGTAATGCTTTGCCGGCGGGTTTGATATGTCTATTTCGATATTTTCTTCTCCTGCTTCTCCATCTGCGATAATTATTGGCAAATTGGTGAATCCGTGTTCTTTTGCGAGTTTTACGTGATCGCTGCGAGTGGTTCTTCTTCCTTTGTAAACAGTGTTTGTTTCTATGTAAAAAATTTCTTCCCCTTCTTTGAGGGTTGTGTTTAGCTTGTCTGTGGTTAAATTCTTTTTATGAGTTTTTTTTTCAGGGTTTTTATTTTTTTCTTCTTTGAGCCAGTTAATTAGTTCTTCAAAGTTTTTTGGTTCAATGAAGGTAATGCATTTTTCTTCGCCAAAAGTCACTTTTAGGGGGATTGGTTTTGAAAAATCAAGGGTTTTATTTTCTTTTTGAATTATTTTAGCTAATTCTTTTGCGGCTTGGCTTATTTTTACAGTATCTTTGTAAGAATCTATTTCTTTTAAATAAACTTTGCTCATTTTAACCATTAATATTGGTTTCCGCAGGTTTTATATTATATTTTCATCAAAAATTTTTTGATTAATATGTATCCTGCAGAATTATCAAAGCCCAAAATAATGGACAAAAAACTTGTTGAAGAGAAGGATTATTTGTCTAATCGCAGGGAAATTGTTGGACTTGTTGTTTTTGATGGGGAAAAATTTTTATTATTGCACAGGGTGTTGCATTGGTCTGGGTGGGAATTTGCAAAAGGCGGGGTTAAGGTTGGGGAAAAAATTGAGGACGCTATAAAACGCGAGTTGTTTGAAGAAACTGGAATTATTAATGTTGAAGTTGTTGGAAAGATTGATGAATTAAAGTATTTTGATAAAAATAGAAATATTCCGAGTTTTGTTAGGAATTATCTTGTTAAGGTTTCGAGCAATAATAAGATTTCTTTTGAGAACCAGGCGCTTGTTGATGGGGAGCGTGTTGTAGAGCATGATGATTTTAAATGGTGTTTTCCACTGGAGGCGGTTAAATTATTAAAGCACCATAATATGAAGAGGACAATGAAGAGAGCCATTGTAATGCTTGGGCTAAGCGCTTCAAAATAACTTTATTTATTGGACAAGTTGGTTTTTAATAAGGAAGTATTTTTATTTTTTCATTAATTAAGAGTTAAAAAAAGATATTTTGCAAAGGTGGTGTAGTGGGTTTGTTTGGAAAAAAGGATGAATCAAATGAAGAATCAAATGATGATTCTGGTGAGTCTGTTGGGAAGTATAACGAGCAGTGCTCTTTGTGCGGCAAGGCTCCGACTGATAAGCACTGGGCTGGGCAGTACTTTCATAAAAAGTGCTTGCGTAAAGTTCGAAAAGGCGCTAAAGGGATGCTTTAATGAGTTTTATTTTATTAAAAAACTTAATTAATCTTTAAACCCAATAACATAAAACCCGTATTTTTCGATTTCTTCTTTTGTCCAAACTTTCCAATCCTTTGATTTTGACACTATTGTGACTACTTTTTTTATTTCTCTTCCAGTGTATTCTTTTATTTTTGGGTCATATTCGCGTAATAGAAGAGTGTCACCAGGTTTTATTTCAAAATCAGCTAAGCGTATTTCAAATTTTTTTTCGCCTTTTTTAATCAGTTCAAACCATTCAGGCCAGCATTTTTTTTCAATTGTTGCCACAAAATCACTTGAATTAATTGTTAATATTTTTTTATTAAATTCATTGCCCAAAATTCATTTGTTCGCGTTTATTTCTTTTTTCAGCATTTCGCTTAGTATTTTTCCATCAGTTCCTTTTAGTTCTGGGTCTTTCATTAAGTCGCCCATTAATGGTCCTATTGCACCCATTCCTTTTGATTTAACTAATTGCGAGTTTTTCAGAACAATTTCGATTATTTTTTTCTCAATTGTTTTTGTGTTAATTGTTTTTTGGGTTTTTGCATAAACTATTTCGCTGAGAGTTTTTCCTTTTGCTAATTCAATAATCGCATCCATTAAAGCGCTTTTATTTATTTTTCCTTTTCCTTCAAGCAAAAGCAATTCTTCAATGTCTTCAAGTTTAACTTTTTCAGTCTGGGTCCCGGAGCGTTTTAATTCAGTAAGGGTTTGTAGGAGTAGTGTTGCGCTAACTTTTGGGTTGGCTCCTTTTTTTACTATTGATTCAAAAAACCTTGCGTAATTTGACAGCTTCATTTCCTCAACATGATTTGTGCTTAAGCCCATTTTTTCATAAAGTTTTTCGCGCTGTGTAACGATTGATGGGAGTCCTTTTTTTATTTCCTCAATTTTTTTGCTGTCAATTATTGTTGGCAGTAAATCAGTTTCAGGGTACATTCTTGCTTCGCTTGAAAGAGGCCTTTGGTATTCACTGCTTGCGTCCTCAAGCGCTCCTCGTGTTTCGCTAGGGATTTTTTCTAGTGCAGTTAGGAATCTTTCTTTAATTGCGTCAAATGCTTTTATTGCGTCTTCTTTTTGGGCAACAATTAAAACAAAATTGTCATCTATTTTGCATTTAAGTTCTTTTTTAACTTCCTTAATTTCGTCTTCGCTTATTCCGTAATTTGGCAATTCATCTAAATGTATAAGTCCGTTTACGCCAGTTGCTTTGGCGTATGCGCTTAACTCGCTCCCGAATCTTTTTGCACCAACTTTTTCCCCTAATAATCCTTTTGCTTTTTCTATTCTAATTCCAAACATTTTTTTTCCTTTAATAAATTTGCACTCAGTTTTTTTGAATAAAGGTGTTAATTCTTTTTCTTCTGAAAAAATATTTTCAGCCGGGTTCTTGTATTTTGTATTTAGTTTTTCTTTTAGTGAAATCAAATCTAGTTGTCTTTCAACTTCTTTCTCAACAACTACTCCTAGCATTTCCAGTTCTTGGCAGCCTTTTATTTCGCATCTTGCCCCCCCTTCTATGGATATGTTTACATCCTGTCTTATTGTTCCTTTTCCTCTTTTTGCTTTACAAGTTAGGCGCATTATTTCCCCGATTTTTGCAGCAACTTTTATTGCTTCTATTGGCGTTCTAATGTCGGGTCCAGTTGCTAATTCAATTAGAGGTATCCCTAATCTGTCTAAATTATAGTAAATTTTGCCGTTTTCTTTTTTCATTGGCCTTGCAGCATCTTCTTCCAATAGTATTGTTTGGACATTAATTTGTTTTTTTTCTTTCTTGCCTTTTTCATTTTCTGTTTCTATTTCCAGTTCTCCTCCGAGTGAAATTAGTGCAGTTCTTTGGAATGCGCTTGTATTGCTTCCATCAATTACGGTTTTTCTCATTGGAATTATTTTGTTCACTATGTTTGATTTGCATAAAAGTGCTACTTCCAAAGTGGTTTTTAGTGCATTTTCATCCATGGGTTGGGGAGGTTCTTCATCAAGCTCTATTAGGGAAATATTTTCTTTTTTTCCAGAGTAATAGAAGGTTTCGTTTCTTTTAAATGCGTCAAGTGCGGTTTTATCATATTCTCCTAATTCGCTTGCCACTGGCCGTAATTTTCTTTCTACTGTAAAATCAATTTCATCAGTTAATGTGCTTGGGGTCCTAATGAATAATTTTCCTGTGTCCAGCTGCTGGTGGACTTCAAGCCCTGCTTTTAATCCTAGTTTTTTGTAATCCATTAAATCATCTCTTAGTGAGCGTTAGCGAACCCCGCCCGCGAGCCGGCGGGACGGCTCCCTGCTTTTAATCCTAGTTTTTTGTAGTCCATTTAAATCATCTGTTTATTCTTTTTTTTAATAAATTGGGTTGCATTAAATTTAATGCTTTTGATTGATTAATTTTAGCAGGAAAAGGATTAAAAAATAGGGTCGCAGCAGAAAACCAAGCTGCAAGAGTTTTTCAAATATTTTTGGTTAATTATTTTAGCAGTACCCGTAGTAGCCGCAAACTGTTCCTCTGCTTAGCGATACTCCAAAGCTACCGTTGCTAGCATAAATGCTAACGCCTGAGTATGATGGGTATGCGTAAGTATATGTGGGGTAAACGTATGTTGGTGCGTAGTATGTTACTCTTGAAGGGTAAACATATCCGTAATTATAGTATGTTGGGTATGCGTAAGTTGATGCGTAAGCTGCTGCAGGAGAAGCGTAGTAAACTGTTGGATAATAGTTGTCAGTGTAGTAGTACCTGTTAAATCCGCTATAAGCCATTGCGCCGCTTGCTAAAAGCACTAAAATTACTAACACTAAACCAATTAACATTGCCTTCATAAGGGCTCACCTATACTTATTGCTATTCAAGTAGTATATAAATATTACTATTAACGTGAATAAGTTAATAATTTGTGGGGGGGGTTGATGGGAATTATCCAGAATTGTCTTGGCAGAGTTAGTTTTTTGTTTTTGAATTTTTGGTTGTAAGTATTCTTTTTTGGTTTGGGTCGTTTTTTTTATTCTTCCAAGTAAGTATCGGTTCTTGTGAATGGTGTTATTTCTCCGCGCAAGTTTTTTGCCATAATTTCTTTAGCCTCTTTTTTTGAATAGTTTCCTAAAAGCCATGCTAGTTTCATTACTGCTGTTTCTGGGAGCATATCTTCGCAATAAATTGCTCCTGTGTTTGCTACTTTTCTTAAGTTAGTATACACATGTGGGTGTACCCTTCCATGGAGGCATTTTGAGACAACTGCAACAATTATCCCTTCATCAACCAGTTCTTTGATTTTTTTTACAAATGAATCATTTTCCCTTATGGGGGTATGGCCTAGCCCAGTTGCTTCAATTACTAACCCGTTGTATTTTTCTTTTTTGTAGAATTCAAGCTCTTTCTCACTAACCCATGGATAAATGTTTAACATTCCTACACGCTCATCAAATTTATTAAGCAGTTTAAATTCTTTCTCTGGTTTTTTCTCAAATTGTGTTTTTTCTTTTAGCCATTTGATTTCTTTTGTTTTGTAATCAATTAGCGCGATTGGAGTGTCATTAATTGCTTTAAATGCATCCCGTCTTGAGGTGTGCATTTTTCGTACTTTTGTCCCGTTAATTATTGAGCAAACATCATCATTGCTTGAGTGGTGCATGCAAACTCCAACCCCTTTGAAATTTGTTTTTGTAATAAAAGTTGCTGCGCAAATTAAATTCATTGCCGCATCGCTTGAGCCCCTGTCCGAGCTTCTTTGTGCACCTACAATTAAGACTGGAATTGGGCAATTTTCCAGTTCGAATGAAAGTGCGGCTGCGCTAAAATCAAGCATGTCAGTTCCATGCCCTATTATTACTCCCTTAACTCCTTTTTTTATCTGCTCCGCTACTGAGTTTGAGATTTTTTGATAATCACTAGCACGCATATCTTCTGACATTATATTTGCAACAAAAACCGATTCAATATTAGCAATTGTTGCAAGTTCTGGAAACATGGTTATTATATCATCAAGGTCAAATGATGCGATTACCCCGCCTGTTGAGTAATTTACTCTTGAAGCAATTGTTCCCCCAGTGTGAAGGATTGCTATTTTTGGGAGGGTTGGGTCCATTTTTACTTCTCTTGATTTTGGTTTGCCCACGTTCTTAGCTTCTCCAACAACCTTTAAATCCTTTATTTCCTTTAACTCAAAACCCGCGTTATAGCCTGAATTTAGTTTAATCATTAGCATAGAATCGTTTGATGGGATGACAGCGCCTTTTACTTTTGAAGAGCCGTGAGTAAACTCAACCATGCTTCCCTCTTTTGGTTTTTCCATTAATACTCCCTCAAAAATTATTTTTTTCTTTTGTTATTACGCATTTTAGTTTTTAATTTTATATTATGGGTGTTTGGATTAATTTTTAATTACTTGTTTTGCTCGTTTTTTTAATTTTTGATTTTTGGCAAGCTTTTTTTTATTTTGCGAATCTTTGTTATTAATCAGTTTTAAATACAACTTTTTACTTATTATTGGAGTGATAAAATGCCCCTAGTGTCAATGAAGAATATTTCAAAGTTTTATGGGAAAAATAAGGTTCTTGATTCGGTTTCTTTTGACATTGGGAAGGGGGAGATTTTTGGCCTTCTTGGTAGCAATGGTTCGGGGAAAAGCACCATAATTTCAGTAATGCTAGGATTAGCGGGAAAGCATAATGGGGAAGTTTTATTGTTTGACAGTAAAATGAATAATTCAATAAAAAAAAGAGTTGCATTAGTCCCGCAGGATGATTCTTTTTATTATGATTTTTCCGTTCAAAAGAACCTGTATTTTTTTGGGACGCTTGCGGGGCTGAGCGGCGCGGCATTAAATCAAAGGGTTGATTATTTGCTTAAGTGGCTTTTGCTTGATGAGTATAAGAATTACCGTGCTGACCAGTTAAGCGGGGGTTATCAGAAGCTGCTTAATATTGCAATTTCTTTGATGAATGATCCTGAATTGATTGTTTTTGACGAGCCCACAGTGGGTCTGGACCCGAAAATGAGGCAGTTATTTTGGTCCAAAATTAATGCGTTAAAGGGCTCTGGAAAAACTATTTTGATTACCACTCATTACATGGATGAGGCAGAAAGGCTTTGTTCGAGGGTGGCTCTTTTGAAAAAAGGGAAAATAATTGCTTTGGGTCAGCCAGTTGATTTAATAAGCAAGTACGGTGGGGCAATAGTCATGGTGTTAAAGATTTACGGGGAGCTTTTGCGGACGGATTTGGAGAAGTTAGGAAAAATGGTTGGAAAACCTCCAGTGGTTAAGGGGGATAAACTTATTCTGACATTTAACCAGTTTCATAGTGTTGAAAAAATGACTGAAGTGACTGAGTGGATAATGCACAAGGGGTATAATATAATTTCTTCAACAACCAAGGAGCCTGATTTGGAGGATGTTTTTCTAAATATTATTGGGGAAAAAATGACTGAGTGATTGGAAATTATTTTTGAATTAAGGAGGGTGGGAAAAGTAATTTTGATTGAAAGTTTCTAATTAATTAATTTATTGAAATTTTTGATTAATTGATTTAGGGTTTTTGGTTGATTAATTTTAGGTTTTTGATTAGTTCATTTGTAGTTTTTGGTTAATTATTTGGATGAAAATTTTAAGTGATGAAAAATGGTAAAATTGTGGGAAATAATTGTTAAGGAAATTTCGCTCATTCGAAGCCAAAAAGTTGCTTTGCTCTTAATTATACTTTACCCTTTGCTTGTTATTGGGCTGATCGGCTCGGCATTCACAGGAATTAATGTTTCTGAATTAAAGAACGCAAAAGTAGGTTTTGTAAATAACCTTAGTTTTGATTATAATTTAAGCGAAAAGCTTTCTTCGTTGGATAACTTAAGTGTTGTTAATTACGATTCGGTTGCTGAACTTGAAAGTGCAATAAAGAAAAAGACGGTGGTGGCGGGGCTTAGCGTTAGCGGGGCGTCGGAATATGAACAGCTTAAAATTGATTTGTATTATGATGATTCAAGCCTTCTTTCTTCAAAGTACTTTATGGAGATAGCCAAAGCGATGATACAAAGAATTGCTGTTGAGACGTCCCAAAAAGAACTTTTACGGTTGTGGCAAAAGCTTTTTGAGATAAGTGAAAATATTGGGCTTGAGCTTGGAAAGACGAGTGATTTGCTTGATAATGTCCACTATGCACAAGAAACGCTTGATACTTTGGAAAGTGATATTGATAATTTTGATTTTGATTCTATTGATCAAAACATTTTGGGGCAGGGCGGGCAGATTGATTTATTTAAATCAAAGATGGAGTCTTTTAGAAGCGAGTTTGCTGGGTTTAAGGTGGATTTTGAAGAAATGAAGCTTGCCCTTAGTGATCTTAATTCAGGAATTCAGGAGAATAGCCGGCAATTAAATGCATTAGTTCCACAGATGGACTCGGCAAATAATGATCTTAATTTGGTGGTAACTTCAATGCTTGCGGTGCGTGAAAGCCTCCCAAGCGAAGATGCACGACGGGCCCTTGATTTACAAATAGCCTCTTTAAGGAATATTCAAGTTAAAATAATTGGGTGGCGGATTGTGGTGGCAAGAGCCGCAATGCTTTCAGAAGAATTTGACAACTCTAGTGGGGATTTAACCCAGAATTTAAACAGAATTGATGAGTTTTTCATAAAATCAGAGGAAGGATTTAATGAGATTTTTGATGCATTGGATTCGTCAACAGGCACAATAAGTGATGTTAATAGCAAACTTTCAGAATTTAAAGAAACTGTTTTAAATGTTAAGGAAATGATTTCTGAGTCAAAAGGGATAATTTCAGAAATAAGCCTAAAAATAAATGATTCAAACCAATTGTTATCCACTTTTTTGAATGAGTTAAAGGCATTTAGGGACAGGGATCCGAGGGTAATTGCCCAGCCGGTAATATTTTACGAGAAAAAAGTTTTTGCTTCGGACCCTTTCGGGATTTTGGTTTCAAATTCTGCGGCAGTAGTATTGCTTTTAACCTGCTTATTGCTTACCTCTGTTTTAATTATTATTGAAAAGAATCAGCGCATAAATGTAAGGTTTAATCTGACGCCCACAAGAAAATCAACCCTTCTTTTTGGAAAGATTATCGGCCAGCTTTTGATAGCCTTCCTTGAGGCTGCGATAATATTCGCTGTGGCTTTTGCTAAAATTCCTCTTCCTTTTAGTATTGGCGGAGTAAAGCAGATTGGATTTGGACTGGCGGCTCACTTGTCATTAATTGAATTGGCTGCTGCAATTCTGGTCATTGCTTTGGCTTTTATATCACTTGGGCTAATAATATCTTTTTTCACAAAAAACCAATCAACTGCTGTTCTTGTTTCTTTGCTTATGATTGTACCCATGCTTTTTTTAAGCGGAATAATACTTCCAATAGAGTTTATGGACCCGTCAATGCAATTAATCAGTTCTGTTTTGCCACTGACTATTGCAAATAATATCCTTTTAGGGGTTATTGTTAAGGGACTTACCTTATCAGCAATGTTAATTGAATTTTTATCCCTATTGGCTTTCTCAGTAATAATTATTGCAATAGTATTGATTAAGAAGGATTATTGAATTTGGTTGAGGGATTTTAGTTTTGCGGCGAGAGTTCTTGAATTATTTTTTTTACTTCTTTTTTTGCTTCTGGTTTTTCTTAATCCTGTACTCGCTTTGGATATAAAAATAAGCCATGGATATTATGGTTAATAATAGCCTTGAAAAGTCGTC
>CAZIPK010000003.1:15523-16572 GCA_964541135.1 uncultured archaeon
CTACCGCAAAAATGGTGAGTATAATCCATAATACAAAAAAATTTTTTATCCATTCAGAGAGCTTTGTTTTAAGCACATATTTTTGGGCCAAAGCATAAATTATCACCAAAAGAATTCCCGCCCACATTGAGGGGATGCTGGTAAATGCTAGTATTAATGCAAAAAGGAAAGTGTATCCTGAGATTTGCAACGCTTTTTCTAGAGGTTTGTCAAAAGAACCCCTCAAATTAATATATGCAAATAAAAAAAGAAAGATTAAGAGGTTTAATGCAGCAATCCATCCAATGGAAAAAACATCGAAATAAACAAAATATTCAATTCCCCAAGGCATACAATAATTAAGGGTTTAGTGGAGTATAAAAGATTATTTAATCAGAATAATTACTATTAACTAAAAGTGGTTGGCGGCAAAAATGGCTACTGCAAAAAGCGGATTGGGCATTTTGGTTAATTGTTAAAGGTTGGGTGCTATGCTTTTTAAAGAAGTTGCAGATTTTTTTGGAAAAATCGAGGAAGCGTCTTCAAGGCTTGTTATGGCTGATTATCTTGCAGAGTTATTTCAAAAAATCCCTTCAAGTGATGCAAAAATAATTGTTTATTTGTTGCAGGGAAGGATTGCTCCTCAGTTTGAAGGCAAGGAAATAGGCTTTGGAGAAAAATTAATTGCAGAAGGCATTTCAAAAGCAACTGGGTTTTTTAGAGAGGAAGTTGATAAAAGGTTTAATGAGATTGGGGATCTTGGGAGCGTTGCTGAAGAATTTGTTGGCAAGAAGAGGCAGCATTCACTTTTTGCAGAGAAGCTTACTGTTGAAAAAGTTTTTTTGAATTTGAAAAAAATGTCTCAAACCCAAGGGACTGGAAGCCAGGAGCTGAAAAAAAAACTTCTTTCTGAATTATTTAATTCCTCTTCCCCAATTGAAGCAAGGTATATTGCAAGGATTCCGCTTGGAAATATAAGGCTGGGAGTGGGGGACCCAACCATAATGGACGCTTTTGCAATTGCATTAACAATGGAAGAGCAAAAAGGGCTTGAGGAAAAAAAATCAGGC
>CAZIPK010000003.1:16582-25459 GCA_964541135.1 uncultured archaeon
CGCTAAGAGCAAAAAAGAGCTAAAGTTAATTGAGGATGAAAAGCGACAGTTAAAAGTAAGAATAAGGCAGAGAATTGAAGATGCTTATAATATTTTTTCCGACCTTGGGGAGATTGCGCAAATATTAAAGGGCAAGGGGTTGGAAGGGCTTGATGAAATAAAAATAACTCCTTTAAAGCCGATAAGGCCCACAGCAGCAGAAAGGCTGCCTTCTGCAGTTGAAATAATAAAAAAACTTGGGAAGTGCGCGGTTGAAGCGAAGTATGACGGCTTTAGGGTTCAGGTTGCAAAGGATGATTTGAATATAAAGATTTTTTCCCGCCAAAGCGAGGATATTACAAATATGTTTCCTGAAATAATTGCTGCTGCAAAAAGCCAACTTTCCCCAAAAAAATGCATTGTCGAGGGGGAAGCACTGGCGTTTAATGAAGAAACGCAGGAGTATTATCCTTTTCAGATAACAATTCAGCGCAAGAGAAAATATGAGGTGGAAAAAAAAGCGAAGGAATACCCGCTAAAACTTTTTTTATTTGACTTGATGTTTTGCGATGGGGAAAGCTTTATGGAGAAGCCTTTTTTTGAGCGAAGAGAAAAGCTTGAAAAAATAATTAAAGAGGGAGAAATAATCCGGCTAAGCGAGCAGAAAATTATTTCCGACCCTGATGAGCTTGAAAGCTTTTTTGAAGAAAAGATTTCACAGGGTCTTGAAGGGATAATTGCAAAGGATTTAAATGCGCCTTACATTGCGGGGGCGAGGAAATTTGCGTGGATAAAATTAAAGCGCTCATATAAAGGCAGTTTGAGTGATACCTTGGATTTGGTTATTGTTGGCTATTATAAAGGGAAAGGCAAGCGTACTGAGTTTGGACTTGGGGCCCTTTTGGTAGCGGCGTATAATAGTGATAAAGATGTGTTTGAGAGCGTGGCCAAAATTGGCACTGGGATGAGTGAGGAAACATTATCAGAGCTTGAAAATCTTCTTTCAAAAATTTCTCTAAAAAATAAACAAGCAAGGGTAATTTCAGAGCTAAAACCCAGTTTTTGGGTTTCTCCAAAATATGTTATTGAGGTTAGGGCGGATGAAATAACTTTAAGCCCATTGCATTCCTGCGGAAAAGAAAAAGGAAAAGGCTATGCTTTGAGGTTCCCAAGAATGATTAAATTTAGGATGGATAAAAAACCCGAAGAAGCCACAACAACCACAGAAATAATAAATTTATTTGATACTCAAAAAAGGGTTGCTGTTGATTTAAATGAAAATGCATGAAATTTTGTTGGAAAAGTGTTATTTTAAACAAAAAATGTTTTGCATAGGTTTAAGTATTAAAAAAACACACACTTTTTATGAGACTCACTGGTTGGATAATTTTTTTAATAAGCCTTGCAATAGTGGCGTGGATAATTATAATGCTTAATGCTTGGGCTAGCGAGTGGAGAAATTTATTTTTTTATTTGGATGATTGGAGAATGTACGCAGTGGTTTTTGTTTTAATATATGTTATTAATTATTTTTTGAGGAAATTTTTGTTGCTTGAAACTAGAATATTAAAATGATCAAAAAATTAAAAATAATTAATAGGGAAAAAAATTTTGGAAAAAATTTTGTGATTTTAGTAGATTTTGGAAAATTTTTTGGATGGGTGCGTTTATGAGGCCTTTTGATATACTGGTTTATGCGATAATTGCGCTTGCGCTGTTAGTTATTTTTTACCCATTGATTTCGGGTTTTTTTACTCCTTTGGATAATTCTAAATTGATAGGAAGCGGGTTAATAAAAGCCCAAACAGAGGCCTTTCTTGGCGAGCTTGTTTATTTGGGGGCGCTTGTTTACGAAAAAAACACTAATATTGAGAAAGATTTTTTTGAGCAAAAAGGGTTGATTGTTTCAATCGAATGCACTTCTCCCACGCTTTGCTGCCAGAGAGGGGTTTTGAATGAAGGCGATTGCGATAATGTTGTTAATTGGGATTATACTTTCTTTTCAGTTAAAGAAAAAAAGTCGCTCCACACTTTTTTAAGGTGCATTGAAAAAGAGGATGTCTTTTTGTGCAAAGTTTTTATTGGTGATGAACCCGCACAGGCAAAAATAAAAAGCGCTAGCTTTCTTGGATTAAATGAATCGGGCGAGAATGAGATCAAGCTTATTTTAACAAATTCAGGAAAACAGATTCTCGCTAATGGGCGGCTATCTTTAGAGCTTTACAAAAAAAATAATGATGTTTGGGAGAAAACTTATTACGATTCTAATGCAAAAGAATTTAAGTCAATTACGCCTGAATCATTGGAAACGGTTTTTTGGCCATTAAACCCGGCAAATCTTGGTCAATACAAGGCGGTTTTTTTATTTGAAGCAGAAAATGCTGGGTTTAGCAGAAAGGAAGTAATTTTTGAAAAAACTTTATCAAGCAGCTGTTTTTCAGGGAGCGAGATTGAAAGTGTTTACGATCCTGTTGAAAGGGTTTACCAGCAATTTTATTCTTGCTCGGGATGCAATTATGCTTATGAGTGCGTTTCAAAATTAAACAGCGCATTTGGAAAAACATTCTATCCTTACAGCAAAGACAAATCTTATTGCAAAAAGAGTTCTGAGTTTGGCGATTGTTTTAATTAATTTTTTGCATGGTGAAAAAAACAAAATTATTGCTAATTTTTAAATTATTTTTAGTTTTTAGTTTTATGAATTAAAGTTGCTTTTTGAAGCGTTGCGTGATAAATTAACTTTTATTATTTATTTTTAATTTTATTAATTCAGGGTGGGTTTTTAGTAAGATATATAAATAAAGAAAGGGTTATTTTTTCATGAACTCAGTTTTGAAGCTTCTTGTGTGGTCGTCATTTTTCTTGACCTTTGCAGTTGGATTGCTTGGGCCGATTTATGCGGTTTTTGTTGAAGAAATTGGGGGGGATTTGATTACCGCAGGGGCGGCTTATGGGGCTTTTGCAATTTCTTGTGGGGCAATAATTCTTCTATTAAGTTTTGTTGAGAACAAGAACAAGCATAAAGAGAATTTCATCATAATGGGGAGATTATTGGCAGTAATTGCAATTGCAGGGTACATTTTTGTAAAGTCCCCAATTGACTTGCTTATAGTGCAAATGCTGCTTGGAATTTCTTATGCAATAGTTGCCCCTGCCTATGATGCGCTTTATTCAAGGAATCTTTGTGCAAAGAACGCCGCGAAGGATTGGGGGGTTTGGGAGTCACAAGTTGTTTTTGCTGAAGGAATATCAGCCATTATTGGGGGGGTAATAGCACAGCTTTTTGGGTTTAAGACTCTTTTCTTTTTAATGCTGATTGTATCAATTTTTGCCTTTCTGGCGGCTTTTTTTTTAAGGCGGCATAAGATGAGGGAATAAATTGGTTCAAATTAGTTAGCATTTTATGGGCTTGGCAACTTTTAAAAACCCTCACAAGGATTTAATTATTTAGCTAAAGGGGATATAGTCTAGCCTGGTAGGACCGGCGCTTTGGGAGCGTCAAACGTGGGTTCAAATCCTGCTATCCCCATTTAATTTCAAAAAATAAAGTTTTATATATTTCAAAAAGTTTATTCACTTAGTAATTAGCCCAGCCTTTATTAAGGTGCTTTTTTTATGCCCAAGAGAAATAAAAACCCCAAATTTAAAACTGTTTTTGGCGGGGCTAGAAGGGTTTTGTCCGCAAGGGTAATTATGGCGCATCCAAAAAAAGGGGTTTTAGTTGTTTTGCGCAGACCTAAAAGAAAAGGACACAAACCTGTTTATGGTCTTCCGGGGGGAAAAGCGCAGGTAGCTGTAGGTTCTACCAAATTTGGTAAATATAGATATGATTTTGAAGATCCAAAAGAAGTCGCTAAAAGGGAGGCTTTGCAAGAAACTAAAATTAAGCCGCATAGATTAAAGCCTTTTGGTAAAGTTGTTGAATTAAGGGCTGAGAGAAAAAATGGAAGAATAAATGCTATTGGAGAGCATCATGTTATTTTTGTTTCTAGGAAAAAAATTAAAGAGATGCCCACTCCTCGCGGGGAAATAAAAAAAGTAAAATTTTATGATCCTAAGAGAAATCATTTAACACTTGCGCCGTATGCTAAAGAGGCTATAAGCCTTTACTACAAATCAAGAAATAAAAAAAAGAGAAAACAGGGGCATAAATAACTGCCACTAAAAAATTGCAATAAATTAGTTGTTAATTATTGTTTATTTCAAATCCATTTTTTCCAAAAACCATTTTTTTGTGAGTTTACTTACTTTGTTAATGTTTTTCTCAAATCCGTGGTCTTCATTCTTTATTATTTCAAGTTTTGATTTTTTTGAAAGGTATTTCATAACTATTTTTGAGTCGTTTAGCGGAATAGTATCATCTTTATCTCCGTGTATTATTAGAACAGGGCATTTTATTTTATTTAAAAATTCATTTGGTTTTATTTTATTTCTATCTTCAAAGAATTCTTTTTGAATAATGAATTTTTTTCTAATTCCTTTGTTTCTATTTTTAATCATTGCCCCTTTTTCTTTTAATTCTTTGATTTGTATTGGAGAATATTTTTCATTTAATTCATATTTTAGTTTGTCAGTTACTGGAGCAGTGAGCACCATTGCCTTGATTTGCGGAATGCATGATTTTAATGATATGTACCCGCCCAAGCTGTGGCCAAATAGCCCTATTTCCTTGTATCCAAGTGCACGGGCGAAAAGAAGCGCACTGTTCATGTCTTCAAGCTCTTTTTTTATTGTAATTTCTTCGTCATCGCTTTCCCCATGGCCCGAGAAATCAAAAGCTAAAACCGCAAAACCTTCCTTGTTTAATTCCGTGGCAATTTTATCAAATTTTCCCCATTCTGATTTGTCGCCGGTAAATCCGTGCGCCATTATTATTAATGCATGCTTGTTTGATGCCCAAAAATTTGCGACAATTTTTTTGCCGCGGGAATTTAAAAAAGAAACTTTTTCCATGATAATGAATAAATGCGAAAGGGTAATTAATACTTTCTTTTTTATTATAAAAAGGTTGGTTACTTTTTTTAGTGCATTTTGTAAGGACTTATTGGATTTATTTTAATTTTGTTCAACAATTTTGATTGAAAATAATCTTATATATCCAAAAACCCCATATAGTAGTGAAATTGATTGAGTAAATAAGTATTTTGCGGAAGATGGTTTTGTGCCGGCGATTGAAAGGGAAAAAGGAATGCATCATGTATGGGCAGTGGGGGATTTTAGGCTTGGGTTATTGCATGTTTCAGAGGATGATTTTAATTTTAAGGAGAAAGAGGTGAAAGGCAGCGGTTCAATTCTTGGTTTTGGCGAGAAAAAATTTTCCCTTTGGAGGTATGTTGTAACTCCTGAATATGTTATTGTTAAGGCTGGCAAAGTTACAATCAAAGCCAAAGTGCATGAGGCTGGATTAGGGACAAAATTTATCCGCACACCTTATTTGGGTTATTTAGTTGTGGACAAGTTGAGGTTAAGAGCGCCTTTTTTAGGCGAAGAAAAAATAATTAAGGAAGTAATATCAACTAAATCAATTTCTTTCTGATTTTTAAAATAGTCTGATTAATTCATATTGTGCTTTAGATGTCCTTTCTCCAAACCTCGACAACGCTTTCCTCAATTTGTTTATTATGGATTTTGTCAAAAGCCATTCCTATTGACTCGTAAAGCTTTTTTGCCGCATCGTTTTCTTTTTTTACGAGCAGGAAAAATTCATTAATTTCATTTTCTTTTGCTTTTTTAACCAGATAATTTGCCATTTTTTTTCCAACCCTTGTTTTTCTATGTTCCTGCAAAACGAATATCCCGTTTAGCCTGGCTTTTTTTTCATCAAAGAAATATTGGGCTTCTGCAAATCCGATTGTATCTTTGCCTTGTTTTGCCACAATTATTAAGTAATCTTTAGTTGAAATTTTTTCGCTTATTTTTTTCGGGGTAAAATTAGTGTAAGGGAATTCTTTTTTAATTATTCTATCAATCCATTCAACATCTTTCTGGCTTGCTTTTAAAATCCTCATAATAAACACTATTCTGTTTTAATGAATTATTTTTTTTCCAAATAGTCTTGTATTTCTCTTTCACTCACCGCACAGCCGTTGAATTTTGCGGCATAAAGCGCCGCCTCAAGCTCTAATTTTCCATGGCTTAATTCGTGGTCAAAAAGGTTTTGCTCGTAACTTGCTGCAATTAGGTCCACGCTTCTAAACATCAATAAGTCTCTAAACATTTGTTTCATCAATTCGGTATTTTGGGAGTTCATCATAATTTCTCTATCCTGCCTTCTTTCAAGTATTTGTTTAAGCCTTGACGGGTTTTCTATTAGTGCCCTTGTGGTTCTCTCATCAATGAATAATGCTTTTGCATTATGAATTTTTGCTAGCGCCAGTGCTTCTGCTTCTCCTGCTTGGATTATTTTCAAATCCCCTTCATCCGAAGAAAAGCAAGCGTTTGCAATATTTAGCACTTTTTGCTGGATTATTTGGGTTTCTTTGTTTGATGGAATTAGTTTTACTATTTTTTCGTTTATTGCGTACTTTATCCTTGCGGCGTTTAATGCAAAGCGCTTGTTTGTCAGGGGTTTCCAGACACTTTCCTCTGCAACAGTGCTTGAAATCAGCAGTTCAATATTATTTTCTTTTATAAAACTTCTAAAAACATTCATCAGGCAGGTTCCTGATAAGGTAATCATAGTTCCTGTGTCAATAACCGCCTTCATCTTTTCACCCTTTTATTTTTAAATTAATCTCATGATTTATTTTTAAAATAATTTTTTTAACTTATTTTCAATGATCACATTTTTTTACTTTTTTCTTTAACTAATTTTATTAATTTTATTTTTTGAATTATTGATTCTCAATTAATTGTTTGAGTTCTTTTACCCTTTCTCCTATTGATTTGACTTCTGTTTCCTCGTCATGCATAGTTGTAAAGCCGACATAATTTTGAAGCTCTTTTTGGTCTGCCCCTGTGAGGGAAGAGGCTTGTGAAATGCTTAATCCGTAGCTGTAAGCAAGACTTGCTTGTTTTACCTTTGCCTTCTCATACAAATTTTGGGCATAGTTTCCAAGTTCATTATCGACATCTGTTATTTGTTTTATTATTTTTTTTAGGCTTTGGATTAATTTTTCCGAATTATTTTCCTGTGATGCCTTTTCAGCGTCATTTAGGATTAATAGTATTGCTTGTTTTATCTTGCTCCATTTAGGGTTTGTTACAAAATGTGATTTTGTCTCAATTTTGTGCAAAGCGTAGGCAATTACCCCAAGCTCTGCCTTTGCATAATCATTATTTAGCGCAGATTCCCGTATTAGTCGGTTGCTTAAACCCCTTAATTCAAGGATCCTATTTTCTCCAAAGAGCTTTTGAGTCTCGTTAATGTCGAAATACAATGTTTTCATGAATAAAAAAGGGCTTTTGTGTTTTTAATTATAGCGCTCTTGGAGGCTCTTTTCTTATGATTTATTATAATCAGCCAAGCTTAAAGAAGGTTTTTTAAGCAATTAATTCCAAGTATTCTTCAAGTGAGTGCCATGAAAATACTTGTTCCGGTAATTAGTGGAAAAGAAAAAAATGATGCTTTTATTTCTAAAGTGCTTTTGGAAGGTAAGGAGATTGTTTTGCTTCAAATAGTTGATGAGGAGTTTCATTCTAAAGCCGGTTCTGCCATTGGGGAGGTAAGAAACCTTAGGATTGCAATTGATGAGATAAAAAAAGCCGCAGGGGCAAAAAAAAAGAAATGCATTGAATTGACACAATGGGGCTCCACTGTTACAAAAATAGTTTCAATAGCAATTTTACAAAAAGTGGATAAAGTTGTTTTGGTAAAACAAGAGAACCAGTTTTTTGAGGATATAATTAATGAGTTAAAGAAAAATAAAATAAAGTTTGATGCAGTAGAAGTTGTTGAGGAATTTGTTGAGAAGAAAAGAATGGGTGGTTTTTTTGGCAGAAAAAAATAAGGAATTACAAAAAGATAATGACTCAAAGAAAAATAATGAAACGCTTTTGCTTGAAAATAAATTAATTGTTGAGGACTCAACATTAAAGGGGCAGCTTGTTGAGAAGGGCTTTGGAGAAAATAAGGGACGCGAACTTGTTTTAGATTTGTTTGAAGCAATTCACTTGGTGAAGAAAGAAAAAATCATTGTGCTGGATAAGAAAGGGAAAAAGGTTAGTGAAAAAAAACTTTTTACGTTGGGCCTTGAAAAGGATAAAAGGTTTTACTCCAAATTAAGGGTTTATGAGGATGTAAGGGAAAAGGGTTATTGCATTAAAACAGGCTTGAAATTTGGTTTTGATTTCAGGGTGTACCCCAAAGGCAAAAAGATGGGGGAAGATCACACTAAGTTTGTTATTCATGTTGCTCCTGAATCTGAAAAATTAACCATGCCTCACTTAAGCAGGATGACTCGATTGGCAGGAAACATTCACACTTTGGCAGTAATTGCAGTAATTGATTCTGAGGACTCGATAAATTATTATTCGACAGAAAGAATACTATTTTAGTGTAAGTTATGCCTAAAGCTTTAGTTTCAAGTAGTAAAGTCGTTAAGGGGTCGGTTCTTGGGGCAATCACTCACAGGGATAGGTTGTTTACCCATCATCAAGTTAGAGTTAGTAAGGGCAAAAAAGCTTTTGTGGTTCATAAATTTAGAACGATGAAACGCGATGCCCATAGCGAGCACGGGGGTTGGCGTGATAGACCCGCAGTTTTTAGAAGAGAAGATGACCCAAGAGTAACAAGGGTTGGAAGATTTTTAAGAAGAACAAAGCTTGATGAGTCTCCTCAATTATGGAATTTTTTTAAAGGCGAACTTAATTTGATTGGATGGAGACCAATGACCTTGAGTTGGTATCGGAGATTGCCAAAAGAAACAAAGAAGATTTATGCTGAATTGGGGCCTGGTT
>CAZIPK010000003.1:25469-27317 GCA_964541135.1 uncultured archaeon
AATCACAATTTTATGAAGAATGGCGGAAAAATCCCACTCGAACAAATTTGCGTTATTTGTGGAGAATAATTAATAATATTTGGCGATGATTTTTTATAATACATATTATTAATTTTCTGGCGGGTACGTTTAATTATGCATAAATCATCTAAAAATTATTTAAGAAGAGCGGCAAGTATTCGTAGGCCACGCGGTTTTGTTTTTGGGCGGAAAAGTAGAGTTGTCCCTAAATGGTTTAAATCAGCGGGGGTTTCATTAGGGTTATTGCTTTTGGGGCATAATATTAATGTTAATGCACAGCCGACGCATTTGGGTGGGGGAAAGCCTCCTTTAAGCCCAGCAATGCGTGCAAGAATTACTGGACCGCAAGTTAATATTTCTCATTTTGCGCCTTTTGGTAATGTATTGGATGAAGCTGCTTGGAAGTATAGAGTTTCTTATAATCTTAGCGAAGGTTTGGGGCCTGTTGCCGTAACTGAAATTAAGGCACAGAATGGTCCAAGTGAAGTCAATACGAGAGCTTATGTTGGTTTAGCTCAAGGAGTGAATATTGGACAAAATACTCTTGTTAATCTTGGAGTTTTGAGTCCAAATTTAAAATTGCCTGATTCGAAAGATTATCATTTAGGGGTTATGCTTAGCCATACTTTAGGTTCTGGAGCTCAGCTGCTTGGAGAGGCGCATAAATATGGGGACAGCCACAGGGTTTCTTTGGGGTACAAAACTACATCCGGAGTAGCCCCGACAATTAGTTTGGGGAATAATTGGTATTTTGATCCGATAAAGACAGGTGCAAGAATTGGTGTAATTGATTTTCAAAAAGCGGTTGGAATTAAGAGTGAAAAGTGGTATACTGACTTAGGAATTGCTTTTGGGGAGGGGAGTGGAAGAAGAGAAGTTGAAGTTGATGTGGGTGTGATGTATTTCCCGTCAAGAAAGTTTGGTGTTTATGCCGGTGGGCAAGGCATTGGGAGCAAGAATCCTTCTATTAGTGCTTTTGCTGTCTTTAATCTTGGAACATCAAGACCAAAACAAAGAAGGTTTCCAAGAGGAACTAAGTTAACGAAGAGCAGGGGCAGAAATTAAGAACAATTATTAATGAATAGAGTGTGAAAATTCTCTTTGTATTGCCCCAAATAATTTAGTGCTTAAAAACAATCTTTTTTTTTAAGGAAGGTGTGGTTTTTCCTTTGGGAAAGAATTTTTCTTTCCCAAAAAGAAGTTTTTAAGAAAAAGAATTTAGAAGTCGCATGCTCTTACTGTTTTTCTGCCGTTTTCTTTTGCCCTTTGTGCAGCTCTTTTAATCATTTTAGCTACTTCTGCGCTTAATGCATCAACTGCGTCGCCTGCTGTGTTGCAGTCTTCTGCCTTAATTGCTTCTTTTACTTTTGATGTTACTACTAATGTTTCTGCCATAAATAATTCCCCCGTTTAAATTTGAAAAAAACCTTTCAAAGGTTTTATTCCAAAATGATAATAAAAGTAAGAAAAAAGGGTATTTAAATGAAATGGTTCAAATTGCCATTTTAAGCGGTTTTAAAAGGCTTGGTTTTGTGTTAAAAGCCTTTTTGCTCAATAATTAATTGCCTGTGATGATGCTTTTATTATTTCTGATTTGTGATGAATGATGGGCGAGCTGAGGCAGTTGTATCGAGCGCTAGCGAAGATACTACTCAGACGTGAACCGGCTGGGCGGTTCTGATGGGCGAGCTGAGGCAAGTTATTGTTAATTTATTAGACAATTCATTTTTTAGTTAAAAGTATTTTTCAATTCTAAAACTATTTTTTTCTGGTTTTTAGTTTTTTTATAAGTATTTTTAAGTTTTGTTATTTTTTTTGTTATTTTTC
>CAZIPK010000004.1:0-2950 GCA_964541135.1 uncultured archaeon
CACCCATATAATGCAAAACAATTACCCCGTCAGCAACAAACTCCTCCACACCATACTTCCCCAATTTAGCAGAGCCATCATTAATCTCAGTAGTAATTATTGTTGTCACACCTGCGCGAGAAAGCAAATAAACAATCTTCAAAACTGCTTTTCTTACCTCATGCTCACTATCAAAATTAAGACCCAAAGCAGCAATCGAATCAATAACCACCCTCTTAGCCCCAATTTTCTTTATCGCGCGCATTAATTCCAAAAGAAGCTTGTCAAGATCAAATCCAGTGGCGGGCAAAGAAAATTCCTCATCACTTGGAATCCCAAGCTTAGCCATAGTTCCATCAATAATTTTAAACAACCCCGCATCCTCAAGAGCGCGCAAATTCCAATTAAAACGCAGCATATCCTCCCGAATTAAATCAGGACGCTCATCCAAAGTCAGATAAATTCCCGGCTCATTAGCTGTGGCACCAGAAACAAGAAACTGCAAAGCAAAAATAGTTTTACCCGTACCTGTGCCGCCAGAAATTAAAAAACTCCTTCCTTGGGGCAAACCCCCCTCTACCAAATTGTCAAAACCCGTAACACCCGTCCTAACCCTATTCATAAAAACCGACAAAAACAATATGTTTTTTTAGCTTATTAACTTTACTTTGGGGAAAAAAAGGAAAATGTCCAACAAAAGGAGAGTTATTTGCTCTGTTGAAAATATTTTAAAGCGACTGAAGAAATGAAAATGGGATTGGCGAGATTTGAACTCGCGACACATACGTCTTCAGCGTATTGCTCTCCCAGGCTGAGCTACAATCCCTGGCAAATAAAAAATGACAAGAAAAGCTTTTTAATTGACGCTTAAGCGGGTTAAAACTTTGCACAAGTAGCAAATAAAAACAACACACTAACAGATTACAAAAGATAAAAATATAAACCTCTTAAACTATTTTAATTTATGCGTAGAACAAACAAGCCAACAAAAAACCCCCTTATTACCAGACAAGCATTAGAGACGGCAGCGAGTAAGGAAAATTGGGGCCTTGTTGATAAACACTTGCCAAAAATTTGTACAGCGAACAATGTAACGTGGGCGTTTGTGGAAGGAATCAGAAACCCTAATGCAAACATACGTGACTTTTATTTTAGCTTGCTTGAAGAAGCCAAAATACCCCGGCACAAATTTGAACAAACAATGCGGCGAAGAATATTTCAAGCAATGCTTGGCGAACCCGCACATTACACAAAATTTAGGGCTGCGTGCGCTCTTGCAAACCACGGCACAAGTCATTATGCAAGGCGAGTGCTTCAAACACTAAAACCCTATGAGCGCGATCCAGAAGCCAGGGTTAGAGAAATAGCAAAGAAATATGTCAAAAAAATAGAAAAAGAATTAATTCAAAAAAAGTAATTGCTAATTTTAATTAAGCGAGCCCGAGGGGAATCGAACCCCTGACGCCTAGATTAAGAGTCTAGTGCTCTACCAACTGAGCTACGGGCCCCTCTTAGCAGTAATTACTCGTAATTACTCAATAAAAAACAATTCTAACGCAAACGCGCACACTTTTCTTTTTGGATCTGTAAAACTTTTTCTTCCGTTAAAGAAAAAGGTTTACAAAGCGAGCCCGAGGGGAATCGAACCCCTGACACCTGGATTAAAAGTCCAGTGCTCTACCCCTGAGCTACGGGCCCACCAACACACGCGGTGTTGAAAGACGCTTTTTGCAGTGCTTTGCACAGCAAAAAAAACAATAACCAGCAGTTAAATTGAAAACTATTTGCCAGGCTCGTGTTTAAAAGAAATTGCTATTAAAAGCTTTTTAAATTTGCCGAAAACAACAAAAAAGGGTTTTTATGGAAAATAACAAAAAAACAAGCAAAACAACTAGCCAAAGTGAACGAAAACAAGCAGTGTCTTTAATATTACTAATTGATGGAAAAACCCTTGTAGAAAAAAGGCACGCAAACAAAAAAACTTCCCCAAACGCAATAATCTTTCCAGGCGGGCATGTCGAGGCTAATGAATCAAAAGAAGAGGCAATCAGAAGAGAAATGCAAGAAGAACTAAACATCACCTTGCCAAACGAAACAAAAATGGTTTTTGAAACGGATTTTGGCTGTGAAGAAAAACAGCACATCACTTGGTTTTATGCTACTGCTTATGAAGGATTTCTCCAAAAAAAAGAAGCAAAAGAACTTATTTGGATTGATACAAAAAAAGAGACTGCCTTAACACACGAAATAAGCCGCACAGCTCTTAAAAATGCGCTAATTCAAAATGAATTTGGACAATCAAAAAAGTTTAATTTAAACAGGTAATTTAATGGAAAAAGAAATTGTTGTTTTAAGGTATGGTCACCGCGAAGTAAGGGACTATCGGGTTACAAGCCACTGCGCGCTAGTATCAAGGGCACTAGGAGCAAAGAAGATGATTATCTGCGGAGAAGAGGATCCAATTGCAAAAAACACTATTGATGGAGTAAATAAAACCTGGGGAGGGGACTTTAAAATAGAGTTTACTAACTCCTGGGAAAAAACAGCAAAAGAATACAAGAAAAGCGGCTATTTATTAGTCCATTTGACCATGTACGGGGTTAAACTAAACCTTGCAGAAGGCAAGATAAAGAAAAAAAATAAAATAATGGTCATTATAGGATCACAAAAGGTGGAACGAGCGGTTTATGAACTTGCAGATTACAACACAGCTGTTTCCTCCCAACCCCACAGCGAAATAGCCGCGCTTGCAATCTTTTTGGACAGACTGGGAAACGGAAAAGAACTTGACAAAAAATTTAAAGGAGCCCGTTGCCAAATAATTCCCCAACCCAAAGGCAAGAAAGTAATTGATTTATAATAGTTTCCTAAAAGAAGATGTTTTATGCCTAAAAAGTCCATTACAAGCCTGACTTTAGTCAAAGACCTGCTTGATGTTGTGGGGGGGCAAGAGGCACTAAGCCTGGTTAAA
>CAZIPK010000004.1:2960-24474 GCA_964541135.1 uncultured archaeon
AGAAAAAAGTAACTGAAATAAGAGCAATACTAAACCGATTGCACTACCGGGGAATTGCCTGTTACCAGAAAACACGGAATCAAAAAACAGGTTGGTATAATTATACTTGGGAAATAAAAAAAGAAAGAATAGCGGAGATAATTATAGAACAGCAAGCAGAAAACCTCGAAAAGCTATACCAAAAAAAGAACCTAGAAGCAGATTATAGTTTCTTTGATTGCAGCAAATGCAATGAAAGAGCAGTATTTGAGATAGCCGCAGAATACAATTTCATCTGCCCCGCATGTGGCGGAACTATGACTTCCGCTAATGATCCGAGCGCACAGAAGGAATTATTTGAAAAAATAAAGAAAATTGAGAAAGAGATAGAAGAATTAAATAAAATCAAACCACAAAAACATGGACACATTTGCGGATTTGAAATGGAAGAAGAAAAAGAAAAAAAACAACTTAAAAAAACAAAAAAAAGCAATAAAAAGAAAAAAAAATAAAATGCACTAATTAAATCAATTAATTAGTCATTTAAGGGCTAAATTAGCCTTAAAAAGCTAGCGGGGTAGGGCAGCCTGGAGTGCCCGTCGGGCTCATAACCCGAAGGTCGGTGGTTCAAATCCACTCCCCGCTATTTGGCTTAAAACAACCCCAACAGTTCCGCTACTTCTAATTTAACTAAAAAATCGCTGATTGACGAATTTTATTGATTAATTTAATCTCTTCAAAACCAGGGCAAAATAAAAATTCACAAAATCAACCAACTCACTAACACCAAAATACCGTAATTACTAAAAATACCCCTCAGTAATCCAAAACCAAATAACTCACTTAACATATTTTTAATCAAAAACAGCAAATAATGAAAAAAAACAAAGAAGAAAAAAGAAAAACAAAATAAAAATAGTAATTACTAGTAATTACAAGTAATAACAATAATGATTTATCATTACAGTAAAGTTTTTAAATCATTACCATCATTATAATAATGATGAGAAATATGGGACTTTTTGATTTTTTGAAAAATTTTTTTAAAAAAAATGAAATTTTGTCACCACAAAATCAAAAAATAGAACAAGTGAGTGAATCAGAGAAAAAAATAGAAATCAGATCAATATGGGATTTCCTACATTTTAATGAACACACCCAAGCCTTTCATTTAGCGAGCGTAATCCGCTTCGACGAATGGGCCACAATGGACGAAATTAGAAGGAGAATCTTTGAATTATTCCAAGTTGACTATGAAAATGAACGAAGTTTATACCCTTATCTTAAAACTATGGTAGACATAGGCTTAATTGAGACTAGCAACATCGGGGGCAAAAGAAAGTGGAGAAAGAAGGATTTACTAATAAAAATCGAAAAAGAGGAAAAAGAGGCAGTTAAAGAAACACAATTAGAGGAAAAAGCACAAAATTAACTTAATTAATTAAAAAAAGGTTTTTTTAATCTTTTTTTTATTAAAACTTAAACAAAGCAACAACATCAATTGTCGGACACATTTTTTAATAACAAAAAAAAGAAGAAAGATAAATAAAACCCCTCTGTGAGTTAATTGTCCTAAGTTTAGCTGTTTTTTAGGAAAATTAAACAAAGTTTTTGGGGGCAGAGAACCGCTCTTTTAGGAGCTTATAGTTAGTATAAAAAGAACTTAATTCCTCTGATAAAGAATAAACCTCTCTAAACCAGGGGCCATCCACTACTTTTTGACACTCTTTTAAAATAATTCCTTTATAGTCCGCGTCAACATCCTTCTCAACCGCCCTTAATAGTTCAGAAGATAACTTAATCGGACCTTCTTTAGAATCAATAAAAACCCTTAACAATAGGTTTTCTATCGCTTTAACAGCATCTTTTTCAACTAAATCCTTCTCATTTAAAAAGTAAGTACACTTCCACTCTCCCTTAGTTTCCCAGTTATGAGTGGGATTAAAGCCGGTTTTAAAAAAATCTTGCAAAGGCTGAAAAGCTGCCTGAGGAATAATAACACAGTTTTTTCCCGGCCGCAAATAAGGGTAATTTGACAATACTCCCTTGCGGTGATAATGATAATTCTTCCCAGACCCCTTATACACTGCTTGGGTATAACCATAAATTGCCCTAAAAAGCTTTTGATAAGTATAAGAGGAATGCTTAATAGTATCAGGCAAAATAAATCTGTATTGAACAAAATAAGCTTTAACTACCACACCCAACACTTCCACTAATACTTATTTATTATAAATTAAATTCTTTTATGTATATATATTATATATAAGATTATATTATATATTAATTTTTAAATCTTGTTAGTTTTTTAAAAGAAAAATCTGGAAATTTAAAAGAAAGCAAATTTTGATAAACTATGTTAGTGATTATAGAAATAAATTGAAAATTAGAAAAAAATAGAGGAAAGTAAGGGTGACCTTACCTTCTTGAATATTTATATCTTAATTGTGAAGCTGGCGAAGGAGCTTCTTCTTCCTTAGGCTGTTCAGCTGTAAAAGGTATGTCCCTGCTTGAAACAATTATAATGTCTTTGACAGATTTAACGTTTCTATAAGGAATACTTTTTTCACTAAGGATTTTTTTTGCATCTGACTTTGTTTTAACTTTTAAAGGTTCAGTAGTGATAGTTTCAAGTTTGCCTTTTTCAAGGTTAATAATGATATCGTAAACTTTGCCCTTATAGCCTGCTTCAAAGTCATAAACATCCATTCCGAAAAGCTTTGAGAGTCTAACGCTCATACTTAGTCCTCCTTTAATACACACCAAACAACACTGAAGTATTTAAATTTATTGGAAAAAATAAAAATTTCAAAAACAGTTAGGAAAACAAATAAACTATAACAAGTTATTTTGTGAAGTTTGTATAATTTTTTTTGAAATTTTATTAACCAAAATAAGATTATAAGTAAGTTTATTGTTGAACAAATTTTTAATAATTATATTAAATAATTTCCAGCCAGTAAATTTTCACCCAATAATAAAGACTATTGTTAAATAAATTAATATTAAGGGAAGTGCGGGGTGCGGGGGGAGTAATTATTTTTAGGTTCTTTTTATAATTTATCAAGAGGGCTCACAACTTTTTTTAACTGCTCATTTGCAACATTAGTATAAACTTGGGTAGTGTTAAGGCTTGCGTGGCCGAGCAAACTCTGAATATATCTAATGTTTGTTCCGGCCTCAAGCAAATGGGTGGCATAACTGTGCCTCAAGCTGTGAGGAGTTACATGCTTGTTTATCCCTGCTTTTTTTGCGGATTTTCTGACAATTCGCTGAATTGCGTCCGTGGTAATTTTTTTCCCATTTTTTTTTGAGAAAACAAATTCAGATTGAATTTTTTTCTTTGACAAATACTTTTTGATTCCTGTACACCAATCTTTTGAAAGAATAATCATCCGATCTTTATTTCCTTTTCCCCCACGGATTGTTGCTGTTTTTTCCTTTAAATTAATTTCCTCAACTTTTAAATTAACCACTTCCGAAACCCTGCAGCCAGAGCCATACATGAACTGAAGCATTAACCGATTCCTACCAAATTTAGTATTTTCAAATAAAAGACGAATTTCTTCCTTAGTAAGTACCTTTGGCAATGTTTTTGCTTTTTTAGGAATTTTAATCTCCTCAAGGACCTTTAATTTTAAATGCTTGGACAAAACATATTCTAAAGAAGCATGGATCAGAGAAAGGGTTGCATTAGAACAGCCAGCCTCTTTCTTGCTTGCAAGATAATTAACAACATCTTTTTTTTCAATAGTTGTTACCGGCTTTTTTATAAAAGAAAAAAACTCTTTCGCATAAATCAAGTACATTTTAAGGGTCTTTGATGAGTAACCCTCAACAATTAATTCTTGCTTTATTTCAGTTAAAAGCTGGAAAGTCTCTTTGTCAAGGACCGATTCTTTTTTATCAAAGCCCTCCGCAGGATTAATTTTTGGGTTAGCAGGAACAGAATTGTTTTGCACAACAGACTCCCCCACTTCACTTATTTTGGTTTCTTTCATAACACAACAAGCGGTTTTAAAATATAAATTAGTTTCGGCCAAAATTGAGTAAGGTTTAAAAGCGCGTTAGAGAAATATCTGTATATGCTTCGAAAACCACAAAAACCCCCTGAAGGGGCAAAGCTAAAGGATACTGCAGACATGGTCGCGTGGAGAAAGGAATTTGAAAAAATGAAAACAGAAGATCACAAGAGCAAATTAAAAGAGTTGGGTCTTGATGATGAAGATTTAGAAGAATTTGAAGCACTTGAAAAAGGCGAAAAAACCCTTGAAGATGAATTGGATCCACAAAGCGCGCCAATTGAAAAGGAAACAAAGGAAAAAAAGAAAATTAAAAAATAATCCCTCTAAAAAACAACAACTTATTTTTAATAAATAACAATTGTTTTACAAAATTCATTTTTTACAACTAATTCCAGAAGATTTTTTGTGGTATTTGATTTTGGTGAACCCAGCAGTTTCCAGACGCGCTTTAACTTGCGGCCAAAATTCCTTGCCTTTTGTTTTTCCGGGGTTAGGGCAGTAGTGATAAATTTTTGCGCCCTGCTTTGCAACCCTAAAAAGCTCATCATAAAATTGAGGAAAATACAAATCAGGGGCAAAGGAGGGAGTGGGGGGATCATGAATTATCCTGTCAAAATAATTGCTTGGTAATTTTTTAATTCCTATAAAAGCATCCTCTAAATGGAGCTTAATTTTTGGGTTAGTGAAAAGCCCTTGGGAATAAGGATTATATTCTGCAACTCTTAGAACATTTTCATCCTTTTCAAATACAATAACCTCCTCAACTTTTTTTGAACTATTAGCCGCCATAATTGAAGTATACCCAAGCCCGCAACAAGTATCAAGAATATTGCCAAAAATCGGAGTAATTTCGTTAATTTTTGACAAAGTGTCCTCCTTTGGAGAGAAATGCTTAAATCTATGCATGGGCACTGACGAAAGAGTAAGCGCCGGCCAGTCCTTGGTTGGCTTAAGTTTGTATACCAAATTAGTGTTTGAAGAAAAAAACTCCACTGCCTTAAAGTCCTCTCCCTCCAAAACATAAGTTTTGTTTTCCTTAAGTTTTTTTAAAGCATTAAGAGAAACTTTTGCCCCCCTTAAAACAACACAATTTGAATCAAAAAACACTTTTTCTTTACTAATTCCCAAATCCAAGCTGATTAAAAATTCAAAATGTCCAAGTATTTGTGAATTTAGTATTTTTTCTGCGACTTCTTTAGTTAAAATGGCTTTATTCATCAATATATTAAGCTTAAGAGGGGTTTAACAAGGTTTATATAGTACTTTTGCAGCAATACTTATTGGAGCTATTTTTTGGGGATTTTTTCCGGAAAATTAAAAGGTGAGCCAGATGAGTCATGTATTGCTTAGGATGGGTGTCGATGAGGAATTAAGGCAACAGTTGTTGGCCGAAGAGTTAAAATTAAGGTCAAAACAACCCGAAGCCTGGACTAAGACAAAATTCAGAAAATATGCTAATTTTGGAAGAAACAGGAAAAAAACTGCTGAAGAAATCCTTGGAATCGAGCCAAAAGTAGAAAATAATTCAAAAGCAAAAAAACAAAAGCAATGAAAGAATAATTGCTTGGTTAATTTTGGGGCAAAAGCCTCAAAATTACTTCTTTTTTAAATTATTTTTTTGATTCAAAATTTGGTTAGTTTAACTTTAATCAATTTCTAATGCCCTAAGGTTTAATGCTTAATAAGTATTAAGAAGATTAATTTTAGCCCAGGGGCAAAGCTTTTTTTAAAATTTTTTGAAAAAGAAAACAGGCTGGAATTAATTAGGGGTTCAATTTATTTAACTGCCTCAATGCTTCCATTCCTTCCAGCACTAATCTGCAATTTACCCTTATATTCGGAAACCCAGCCATTAGTTATTTTTATTTTATCCCCTTCGTGGACTTTTTTGTAATCCTCATTCCAGAGCGTCAAAGAAATTTCTTCCCCTGCCTCATCCTTAACAGCAGCGTTGCAAACAGTCCCTTGCCCTTGTGCGGATGCAAAAGCCCTTGGTTCTCCAACAGTAACCACATCCACTACCAACTCATCAAAAGGGGTTTTTGGCTTCAAATCTTTAATTAACATAAAACAACACCAATAAAAAATTAAAACAAAAATATTATAAATCCCAATGAATTTAGCGGCAAATTTGCAAGAATTGTTTGAAATTGAATGGTTTAAATGGCTATTTGAACAATTTTTATTTGATTAAGAATGGGCTTTTTATTTTTAGACATAGAATCCTTTGTTGATCCGGATGAACCAAATTCCGGATTAAACCCTTATTTTAAAAACAGCAAAGTAATTGTGATAGCCTCCAATTATTATTCAAGCCAAAGTGCGCCAAAAGAAGGGCAAATAAAACCACCAACTCTTTTGTTTGAATGGGAAGAAGGTGGAGAAAAAAAACTTTTGGAAAAATTTTATTTGGAATTAAAACAGATTCATGAAAAAGACGCTCTCCTAAAAATAGTCGGATTTAACCACCTGGCCTATGACTTAAATTATCTCCTAGCAAGGCTAAAACACCACAAAATCGATTCCGAAAAAGAGCTTTTTGACAGATTATTTACAAAACCCCGCCATGTTGACTTGGCGCAACTGGGGATGGCAGTCTCCAAAGCCACAAAAAGGGATTCTGATTTTAGGACAATTTCGCAAAAAACAATCAACTCTTACTATGACATTCCAATAAAGGAAGCCAGTGGCAAAGACGTATCAACTTTTTATTTAAAAAAAGAATATTCTAAAATAACCAAATATTGCCAAGAAGAATTCACCTTTGAACTGCTCTATCAAAGCCTGCTTGAAACATTCTTACACTAAACAAAAAACAAAATCCCTTGTTGCTTTTTTTGAAAAATCGCATTTTTTTAAATTCAAATTTTTTTTAAATTTTAAAACTCTTTAATTTTTTTAAAAGGGGTGCAAATTTTTTTCTTGTCCAAAATTTTGTAAAACAAAGCAAAGTATTTATACTCCTTTTCCTCTTATTGGGTTGCTGGTAAAAATGACTGCTGCCCAAACTTTTCAAGAAAAACAGTCAAAGCTATGCAAGCTGCTTGAATCAAGATGCCGTACTTTTGACAACCAAACACAAGCATTTTCAAAAAATTTTAAGGGCGCTTCCCAATAAAACTAAAAGCAATACTGGCTGGTGCAGCACAGTTATGTTCTTATTCTCTTTATCCTAAAAAATAATTTATGAAAATTATAATCACTGGTACTCCTGGTTCGGGCAAAACAACTCTTGCCTTAAAGGTAGCCAAATACTACGGGCTAGAAGAGTGGAATGAAAAAGACTTTGCACTAAAAAATTCAATAGGCTCTTTTAATGAAGAAAACGAACTTGAAATACCCCTAAAAGAATTTGAAAAAGCAGCTAACAACTACTTAAAAAAACACAAAAAAATATTGCTTGAGGGGCACACTCTTTGCGAAATGAAGCTTGCTGTTGATTATGTTGTTTTATTAAAGATAGATCCGGAAATACTTGAAATGCGATTAGAAAATAGGGGTTATTCGGGTCAAAAAATAATGGATAATGTTTTTTGCGAAGGAATAGAATACTGCAAGAAAAATATTAAAAAAAATTATCCTCCTGAAAAAGTTATTGAACTTGAATCACTAAAAAATCCCAAAGAAACTTTTCAAAAATTACTTGCAAAAATGAAAAATTTTGGCATTAATTGAAAATAAGGCTTTTGTGAACGTTTTAAAACTTATTTTAACACAAGAAATTAAGTGATTGAATGAAAAACCAATTATTTGTAATATTATTACTGCTTTTTTTTGCCGCTCTTGCAAATGCTTATGAAGCGCCGCTGAGCAATTTTGGTTTTGACGGCACTGACAACAATACAAATGGATCAAGAGCATGCAAAGAACTAACAATTTCACTTCCCCAAGAAGCAATAAATGAAAAAGGGGAAGGAATACTTTCATTAAAAGGGGTTTTTGTTGAGCCAGCGCTAGACAACACCTTCGTTTCAGTCTCTATTAACGGGGGCGAAGAAAAAATTTACTGGCATGAATCATTCAATTGCGCACAGGGAGAATGCTGGGCAAGGGTTTTTGTACCTGATTTGAAAGCCTTTGAAACAAAAGTAAATCTTTGTTTGGTTTTGGGGGGGAAAACAAAATCAGCATCGATAGAAAAAGAATCTTATGTTGGAATTTACAACACCCCTGTATTGTCAATAAGAAACTCAGCACCCCAATCAATATACTTGGGGAACAGGGCCGAGATGAGGATAATTGTTGAGAATAATGGGACTAAGGACGCTGATGTTTTTGTGCAATTCATTCACCCTGACACAAGAGCAATAGTCCCAATAACCAGTTTTGATATTGTCGAAGGGGAAAGCAGCGCGTCTGCAAAAATATTTGCCGGCGAAACAAAACAATTTGTTTATTATATAAAACCATCTTTACTAAGCTCATACAATTTACCCTCTGCAGCCTTGTTTTTTACAAACGTGTTTGGGGAAAACCAAGTGCTTATTAGCAATCACCCTTTAATGTCAGTTGTAACCCCCAAAAGAATTGAGCTCACTCTCGTTTCGATTGAGGAAAACAACACAAAAAAATTTAAAGCCATAATAAAGAACAACTGGCAAACAGAATTTAGCGGAATAATCACACTTTCACCCCAAACAGAAGTACTTTCTGCAACAAAGGAACTAATAATTGCCCCAAATTCTGAAAAAGAAATCCTCTTTGAAGCCTTGCCTCTAAACCAAGGGAATTATTCATTTTTTGCAACCATTAGGGATAGAAACCAAATTTACTCTTCAAACAAAATTGATGTTTCAATACAATCCTCCCAGATGCCTGTTGAACTCATAGTATCGATTTTAGGAATAATAATAGGCGCAATAATTTTTGCTTGGATTTACTTCATTTCAGAGGAAAAAAAATAGGCTACTAATCACAAAAATAATTTTGTAAACAAAAATAATCCTACTCGTCCCAAGAGTCTAAAATAACCTTCTTTTGCAGGTTTGCAGCAGAATCTTTTTTTTTTGAAAAACGCTTCAAAAAAAACGCAAGTCCAAGAATGACTAAAAAAGGAAAAAAAGTAAGCCAAACCGGATCAAAAAATGATTCTTCCTTGCCTTTGGCCAGCGAAAAAAAAGCGCGGATATATTTGTTTTCATCAATGAATTCCTTTGCAGCCAATAGCTTTGATTTATCGTATTTTTTATCAATTCCTAAATTAAATTCTTTTATTGCACGGGTTTTTGAAGAGTCCGCCAAGTCAGAAAGCTCTTCAAAAATGGGTTTTAAGACAAAAATTTTTTCTTCTTCAGAAAATGGCAGCTCATTAAAATCAAAAAGGGTCTTGTTAATATTTTCTATTCGTGATAAGGAGAGAGGAAAAAGATAATTTGAAGGGTTATTCTCATAATCTACTGCCAGCAATTCTTCTTCAAGCCAAGAAAGAAGTTTAACCACAGACAAAAACAGTTGGCGTGAACTTTTTTTAAAATTTGCATCAGCCACTTTGTTTTTCTTTTCAAGGTTGTTTTTTTCCTCGACAAAAGAAGCATACAATGCGTCAGCTCTTTTGTATGATTCTCCCCACAAAGAATTTTTGGTTGAAAATTCCTTTGAAAGCTTAGTTTTTTCTTCAAAAAAGCTTTCCTTGATTTGGCTTAGTTCTGGTGAATTTAAATCAACAACCGTGATTTTTTCCCAAAAAGAATTTGCTTTTTCCAAAAAATAGTTTCTCACCTCAAACAAAAAATTTTCCAAAAATTCTATGCCTTTATTCAATTTGCTTTGCTCTGTTTCGTCCTTTAAATACTGCTTGATTGATTCGCATTTTGAAAAAAGCCCTTTATTTAGGCGCTCCTTAAACTCAGCACAAATATTTTGCGCGGTTGTAAGGGTTATTTGATATTCGCTTTTCAATACGCTGTTTTTTTGATCCAATATGCGGACGTTATTGATTTCATCAATTATTTTTTTGTTTTCCTCAAGCAGGTCAAAGCCTTCCTTTAATACTATTAAAGGTTTGTCTAAAAATTCGCCAATCTTTTGAGCAGCTTCAAGCTTTTGTTCATTGTAAAGAATTTCTTTTTGCTCCAAAAGCAGGCTTTTTAGGCTTGCGGCAGTGCTGGGTGAAAAAATTTTTAGAAAAAAAGTTTTGCTTTCAAATGCCTCAAAATCCTGGTTTTTAACAACCAATTCGTCGTTTTCTATCAAAAAAGACACTTTGTTTTCTGAAGAATCATACAAATATACTTCGCTTGGTTGCGTGAAATCAGGCAAAAATTCAATAATCAAGTCCGCATTAACTTTTTGGGTCAAAATATTTTTAGTCTGGATTTCAAAATTCGCCTCTTCCCCAAAATCAGTCAACTCGTTTTTCAAAAAAACCGATTTTAAGTCAATTATTTTTGAAACATTAATAAAAAAATTAATTTTTTCTTCGGAAAAAAAATTATTTATTTTAATTGACAACATTTCTTTCTCAGTATCTTGGACAAGAAGTTCTTTTGAATTCACCACTGCAATAGACGACAAATAAAAAGACGGTTTTTTTATTTTAATTATTATTGAGTCTATAAGCGCATTATTTTTTATTACTGTTATTTCTTTTTTTATCAAGCCCTCTTTATTTGATGCTTTAATAATGGTGTTTTTTTCAGCCATTTGCAATCGTTCCTTTTTTCTAAAAATTGTCTGGCAGTAGCCTTGTGGGAAATAATCAAAAACGAGAAGAACTTCCTTTCCCAAAATAATATTTGATATGTTTGGATCACTATAAGCAATAAAATCAAATTGCTCCCCAAACCCAATTTGAAACGGCCCTGTTATATCCCAAAAAGGATTGTAAAATACGACAGTGTATTCTATATTCAAATCAAAATCAGCTTGAATCATGCTTTTTGAGTTAAGACTTGATTTTGCCGTATCTTTAATGTGCTTTATAACGGGGCTTAACAGTTTTTTTTCAAAATCAAAACAAAATTTTTTTATTGAAGACAATAACTGGCTTTTTTGAGGCAAAACTTTCTCCAAATTAAGGCTTTTGTCTGAATTCAAAAAGCCTTTGAAATAAAATATTTTTGAATCAAAATCCTCTTTAGTTTGTGCAAATTCAGCTCCCAAATAAAGAGAGGCTTTATTGTATTTTCCTTCCAAATCCAAAGCGATGTTGAACCATTTTTGTATTTCAATAATTTCAAAATCCGCCATTATTTCTTTTTTGAGGGACTCATTGATTTTAATGCAAGATTCATTAAATTCAACAAGAGTTTCTTTTTTTACATCCGAATCCAAAAGTTTTTTTAAAAGCAATTCTATCTCCGGAGGTGTGGTATTTTATCAAAAGTTGTGTTGTTTCGATACATTTTTTGGCAGAGCTTTTTGCTCTGGATTCAATCAGTTCAAAATCCTCCTTTCCTGCCTCGTATTCCTCAACTTTTTCATAAAGTCTTTGGCAATAAATAAGTTTGTCTTTTTCGCTTGATGAGATAGTTTTTTTTGAAAGGAAAATAATTTCCCCAAATAATTCTTTTAATTCTTCTAGGCTAGGGGGGGTGATGTCTAGGGCCTCATTTGCATAGTCATCACAAGCCCCCGCAAGCTTTTCAAAATAAATAGAATCATAAAAATTTAGTTCGGTTATAATGCTGTTAAGTTCTGCCGCAATTTTTTTTAAAATAAAAATTTCCTCCCCCAAAGAAACTGTGTTTTGGCTGTTTTTTTCTTTCAAATCAAAATAATTTGCCCTTGCCGTTTCGAATCTAGAGTTAATTTCTTCTTGCGCAACAATTTTGGTTTTGGTGATTTTTTGTGCCAGGGCCTTAAATTCATCTTTGTCTTTGATTTTTTCAACAATCCCGTCGATTGAATTAATTTGTGTTTGAATTTCCAAGTGCATCAGGCTTATTTTGCTGCGCAAAACATCATATTCTTGGCTTAAATTGCTGATTAAATCAGCAAATCTTTTTAAGGAGGAATTATTTTCGCCGAACAAATCAGAGTAAAGCTTTGTAGTGTGGCTTGAAGGAATTTTTTGAAGAACTGCGCTATTTTGTTTAAAATATAAATTGAATTCAAAGTATTCAAAGGTTTTTTTAATCCAAGGCGAAATAAAAGGGAAAAGATTTTTGCTTTCTGAAAAATCCTTTGCGTCTTTTTGTAATTGTGTCCCCTCTTTTAACCAAAATTGGTTTTCTTCAATAATTATTTGGGGTTGGTTGGATGTTACTAGTTCATTGAACTGCTTGATTTTGCTCGCATAAAAAGAAACATACGTTTCAGAATTAGTCGCCCCATTTTTTAGCTCTGTGAGGATTTGCCTAAATGCCAGCAAAGAGTCAAATATTTTTTCCTCCTTTAACAAGTCAATTTTTTGTGTGGTTAAATAGTTCTCTTCATAGGATATTATCTCAAAGCTTTTTTTTATTGCTGTATCCGACTCTTCAAAAGCCGAACTCAAAAAAAATTTCAATTGATAAATTTCATTACTAATGGCCTTGGCATTTCCGCTTTCACACAAAGAATTTATTTTTTTCATCTGCTTGAGCGCACGATTGTAAAAAAACCAGCTTCGCGCAACGCTATTCTTAAAAGAATAAAGTTGGCTTTCCTTATAATACCCTAATCTCGTCTTGAACAAAGATTCAGTTTTTTTAAAACACTCTTCTTCAGTTTCACATAAAGGCACATAAGAGTAACTTTGCGAAGTAAGCGACAGACAAAGATTTTTTTCCGCCCGTGTCATTTGGGTGCATCCTATTGAACAAAGCAACCCTGCTGACAAAACCAGGATAATTGCTAAAACCAATTTTTGTTTTATTGGACCAAAATTATTTTGCTCTTGCATTAATTAACTTTTTTTTGTGGTTTTAAAAGAGTTGTTTTGTTTTCGTCAATTGCCTTTTTTTAGGCTTCTTCATTGTAATCCTTATTATTGTTTAGCAAGGATTTTTTTTGATTGCATTCTTCAGAAGCCTTTGTTGCATCAGGCACCAGCGAATAAAGGCACTGATTCTCCTTATTTAAAAGCGCCTTAATTTCCAAGCAATCAGGGGCGTCTTTTGGAGCAGAAGGCTGCAATAAGGGGCTTATAAAATAAAATTGGATTAGTATCCCCGCCAAAAGCCCGATTATTAGAAAAAGGAAGTAGTAATTTAATTTAGGCAAAAATCGTTTTCCTTGATTTTGAGCCAATCCAGCAAATTCATCTTCCGGACCTAAAAGAGACATAACTAAAAAAGGAATTCATTTAATAAAAACCTTTTGCCAAAAAAAGGTTTAACACAAAATCAACCCAATTCATCATTTTTTTGTAATATACATAAGATATTTATTTTTTGTAATTTGTTTCTTAAAAAAAGAGGTAATTTTGTCCCAAAAAAAGTCAAATACATAACACTTTTTTAGTTTGTTTTTCTTCGGGCAAACCTTTATAAAGTAGTTAGTGTTTCTATCTGTTAAATCAGTTTTGTAGGCGGTAAATATGTACAAATACACAATAGCAAGGCAGCTTGCATCAAAAAGAATCATTACTAATAGAGGAGATGAAGTAGGAAAATTAGTGGATATTGTTGTTTCCGAAGTTGGTGGTGACATAGAGTTCTTGGTGGTTGAAGTTGACAGAAGTTCAAAGTTGCTCTCAAAAATGGGCAAAGTTGACAAATTGGTTGAAATCCCTTACTCTTCAGTTACTGCGGTGAGCGATGTGTTCATTGTTGATGAGAGGGAAATATTAGAAGATGTTAACAGGAAAGAATAAAACTTGCCGTTAAAGCCATGGGTAAAACCATGGCAAAATTCAATCCCCAAGCACTCTAGTTCTTTTTAAGTTGCGGCCTTGATGAAAGGCGTTTTGTTATAAAAAGTTTAGTTGCCCTTGCTCCGCATTTTTATTGATTTTAGGGCAAAATTATTTTAATTTTTTTCTTCTTCGTGTCGAGTCCATTAACTATTTGTGCTTTGCTGTTAATAAGTTTAATAACTTCTTTTTCATCCACCCCATTTTTCTGCGCGTTTTTTAAGGAGTTAAAAAACAGGTTTAATTTCTGGTAATTTAAATAAATTTTCTCTCCTGCAACCTGTGCCTCATTTTCCTTAATTTTAAGTTCTTCAATTAGCTTATTTTTTGAATTAATTTCCTCAAAAATCTTTTGCACTTTTTTTGGCTTTATTTCTATTTTAATTTCAGACACGCTTGCAATTTGTCCAACAAATAACGTATTCAGGGCAGAGTTTATACTTTCAAATTCTCTTTGCCTTTCCTTTCCAATATCCGTTGTATAAATTACCGACTCCCACACAAACGGACTGCCTGGGGGAGAGGAATAAATTTTTTTAATTTCCTGTGCTATTAAATTGACTTCACTGCTTTTTGCGCTTATTGCTTCCTTCTTTTTGTCAATATTAAGATCAGCAAAAATTTTTTCAAGAATCAAAGGCGAGGCATTCAGCGAATCAACACAAGCGCCAAAAAAACTTTTTCTGCTGCATTTAATTAATTCTTCAAGCCTTTTTTCGTTAATTTCAAGAGGGCTAACTCCCTTTGAGCTTGGAAATTTATAAACTTCGTTTTGTTCAAGTTTTCTATCTTTCCACTCCTCCTTTCGCATAGCCTTTATTATTCTCATGTCCTTATCGCACAAAATCAAATTGCCTTTGGCAAATAGTTCCACAACCAAAAAAACACTTGGAAACTGAAAAATAATTATTCTGTCCAAAGAGTGCTGCCTAATTGAAATAATTCGCTGGTTGAAAAGATATTTTTTAAGAAGCGCAGAAAAGCCGCCAGGGTTTTGCTTGGCGTTTAAGGGGGTTTTTGAGACAAAAAAAACATTAGGGGTAAGAATGAGATTTTTGTCCCCAAATTCCTTAGTGTGCACTTTAATTTTAATCCAATTATTATCAAGCATTTGTACCTTGTTAACATACCCATTAACAAGATACCCTAATTCTTCAACCAAATGCTTCAAAGCCAAGTTGCTCAAAGTATAATTCATACAAAAATAAGACACAAAACTATTATTATTGCTTGTTTAAGAGGGCTTGCTTTTAAAATTCCTCATTCTTCTTCAAAAATAACTGCTTGATACGTTTTGACTTCAATCCCGCCCTCTTGCCAGCAAGTTTTATTTAGACTGGCTTTTTCGCACAAGCTTGAAAGAAATTCTTCCTTATTGCGAAAATCTTCCCAGACTTGGGGAAGGTAAGTTGCTGAATAAAAACCCTTGCTCAAAACCACCCCGTCTATAGAAGGATTAACTTTTTGCAAAAGCTCGCCAGTTGAATTGAATTGCAATTGCTGTGGTTCACTTAAAATTGAGATTTCTAAATTAATTAAATCCAATTCATTCAAATTAACTTTGTTGAATCTTGTGTCTTTTATTGCCGCGTTAATTGCATTCCTAATTACACACTTATAAAGTGGCGCTATTGGGTTTATTGTCCCAATGCACCCGCGCAACTCTCCTTCTTTATTTAAAGTAACAAAACAGCCTTTTTTTTCTTTTAATTTTTGGGTAAGAATTGCAGTGCTTGCAGTTGGCTCCAAACCAGTCCTTAAGTATTGGTTAATTGATTCCCTTGCCAAGTAAAGCAAGGTCTCTTTTTCATAATCAGAATAATAATTGCTTAGTGCTTCGGTTTTTTTCCAAGCCAAGCCATTTTTTTCCCCCACAAAAGCGATTGCTGTATAACCCACAACGCTTGACTTATCAAAACCAGTGTCGCCGGAATTTGCATACCCCAAAAATACCGGTGCCCAGTTTTTTTCCTTTGCTAATTTTAAAAGCGCCGCCACCGCAAAAGGCGAATCAATCTCATTTTTTAAAATACTTTTTGAATCCAATCCAAGAATATTATTTATGCTTTCATTATCAAGCATCTTTGCCTCATTATAATTATAATAGTGGGATAAATCCACGCTCATTATGAGCAAATCATTTTCATCAAGCACAAAAGAAAGCAGATCAGCTAAATATTCATAATCCATTTGCCCCACAACAATTGGAAAAATTTTTGGCTCGTAATAAACTCTTTGCAAGAAAGGCAATTGAACTTCAACAGCATGTTCTTTTTCATGCGCCAAATCATTAACCTCAAAAACGCTTTTTGCCCTTTCTGGGCCCAAAACTTTGACTAACCCTAAAGGAGTTTTGAAATAATCTGCTGATGAAGCGGCCGCCCCATTAAGCGAATAATAATGAGAAGGCGAAAGAATAATTATTTTTTCATAAGTTGTTTCCAACTGCTTATAAGAAAGTGCGGCAATTTTTCCCGAAAAGTTGTACCCTGCATGAGGAACTATTATTGCTTTTACTTCCTTGCCATTAAAATCAATTATTTTTGATTCCTCCAAAAGTCTGTTTATTGTGTCATTTAATCCAATTTCACTTGATGGATAAAAATGCCCCGCCGCGACAGGGTTTCTTACAAAGTCATTTTCTTTAAGCGCAGTTTGTTCTGCACTGATTAATTTTCCCGGCGCAAGAAAAACCGGTACTAAAATGCTGATTGAAATAACTAAAAAAGCGAAAACAAAAAATAAAAAAATTGAAATTCTTTTTTGCGCGGGCAAATCAGTCAAATATTTTTTTGAATTTTTGGATATGCTACTTTTGGCCATGGTTAGATTTAACGCCAAATTGTTTTTAATCTGTTTTTTTGCGTTATTAGTTTTTTTAATTATTTTTCACAAAGGGGTTTTAGTTCTCCTAAGGTTGGCAGGTTTGGGCAAAATTTATTTTATTTCAGTTTGGATAAATGTTTTGCGGCTTGTATGGGGGGCAATTTATTTGAAGTAACTAATCATCAATTTAAGCAATTTTGGCCTTGTAACAAGTTTTTTAGTAAACAATACTAGCTTATCAGCTTTTGTTAAGGTCCCGTTTCCTATTCTTAATGCCTCGTCCATAGTGATGCTTTCAGCCAAATAATTAAAATCATCATCGCTTAACTTTTCAAGCAAGTGCCTTGACTTAAGCCTTCTCTTAAGCTCGTCTCCCCTTAATTTATACCACTCCTTAGTGTAAGTCCCCAAGACCTTTTGGGAAAAATCATTTGCCTTAAGTGCACGAAGTGCGACTTGCCCAGCAAGCCTTCCACCCTCCATTGCGATTCCGATTCCCCCGCCATGGATTGGATCAACCATGTGGCCTGCATCACCCGCAACAAGCAGATTATCCGCACTCATGCTTTCAAGAAAGCCCCCGACAGGGATTCCGCCCCCATTAACTTCAATTATTGAACCCTTGCTTATGTTGGGTTGGGAAGCAATCCATTTATCCAAATAATATTTAGCAGTTTTTTCTTCATAAGCCCCTATCCCAATCCCCACGTTTGCTGTTTTGTCACGCTTTGGGAAAATCCAAACATACCCTCTTGGGGCAACATCATTCCCGAAATAAAGGTGAAGCAAGTTCTCATCATACCCGCTAATTCCCGTCATTTCATACTGATAGCCCGAATCAGTGTCATTAAGGTTGTTCTTTGTGTTTAAGTTAAGCATCCTTGCCACAAGTGAATCAATCCCATCGCAAGCAATAACCAATTTTGTTTTCAATATTTTTGTCTCATTATTTACTTCCACTTTAAGTTCAACAATGCCGTTAACCCGCTTTGCGTCCACTACCTGGTGGCGCATAGTAATTTTTGCTCCAAGCCTTGTCGCATCAATAGCCAAGTGCTTTTCAAATATTTTTCTTTCAAGAATAAATCCTTGCGGTTTTGGATTCTTCATTTTTATTTGCTTACCATTAGGCCCGTATAAAGCGGCCCCGTGAATCGGCTGAATTGACCACTCAGGATGGGGCTTTAACCCTAATATTTCAAACCACCTAAGGCTCAAACCCTCAGCGCAGCGCTTAGGACACCCAATTTCCTGCTTTCGATCAAGAATCAAAACACTGGCTTTTGATTTAGCGAGCTCAATTCCAGCGTACAGTCCAGCAGGACCTGCCCCAACAACAATAACATCCCAAGTTTTGTTCTCAATCCCTTCCATCAAACCACCTGCATTATAATTTTTCTCAAAAACAAAAAATACTTAAGAAAAATTAAGAAACCAGCATACTTTTTGATTATTTAGTTTCTTTCTTTTCCCCTTCCTTTTTCTCAATAACCATTGCTCCAGTAGGACAGATTTTTACGCATGCTCCGCAAGAAATGCACTTATTTTCATCCACATAAATCCGCACATCCTTAAGCGTTAATGCCTCCACAGGGCACACGCCAACGCATGCTCCGCAATAAATACACTTGTTTGGATTATTCTTAACCACCATAAAACCACTAACAAATACTTAGAGAGCAAAGCTTTTAATTCCTCAGCAAGTCCAACTATTCCAAGAACTGTTCATATTTTTGCGAGTTGAACCTGTACAAAAAGCGTTTGATTTTTTGCTTTTTAAAAGAGTATTTTGCAAGCACTTCGGTTTTGTTGCCTAAGTACTCTTCGAATTGGTGCTTTTGGGCGGGGTCAAGAAGCAAGAACAAGCCCCTTATTTCAGTAATAATAAAAGCGTGTGTTTTGAGGTCATCAAGTTCGGCAATAATTACCTCCGCTTTCTCATCCCCCAAACCTCGCATTGCGGAGCACAAAAAAACAGCCAAATCCTCATCATCAGCCACTTTGATTTCAAGCAATTCCTTTGCGCCAAGCCAATAATTAATATTTAAATCAGCATCAATAAAAGTAATTTCAGTTGAAACAAAAGCAAAAACCTTTCTTAATGCCTTTTCATAATCAGCTTCAAAAGAATAAGCAGTGTCCTTAAAATCGCCAATAAATGACTGGATGCTTAAGTCATTTCCGCTGACAAGCTCTTTAATCTCTCCAATGGTACGTTTCTCTCTTTCATTAATAATATCAGCATACTTATCGAGCAAATGCTTATACAATTTAACTTCATTCTCCAAAGCCATGCGAACCTATACATAAGTTTAATTAAAAAGTATTAAAAAACACTGTATTTAGTTGATTGACGAAGTTTTTTGGAAGTCAAAATTGGGATTAACTGGCACATTTTTTTGAAGAGTATTATTTATCTTTTGTTGGGTAGGTATTTTAGAGTAACTGTTTAAGGTAATTGGTGTGCAAAAAATAAACCCTTTTCTTAAAGAAAACCTTGTTTTCTTCATCTGCCTTGCATTTGTTTTTGGCTCCGTTATTTATTTTTTGTTATTCCCCTTCGTTACCCAAAATAATTTACTTAACTATGATATGGCTGGGGCATATTTTTCTTCCTGGTTCACCAAAGAATACTTGTTTCCAAATCCAATCGGGTGGAACCCGTTTTTTTTCGGAGGGTACCCTCAAAACCAATTTTACGGACCGCTATTGCCTTATCTTGCAGCTCTTTTAGCGCAAGTAATGCCAATTAGTTTAGCATTTAAGATTATTATCTCCTTGGCAATAATTTTGACCCCGCTTTCCTTTTATTATTTCTCAAGAAGCCTCGAATTATCAAAAAACAAATCAGCAATTGCAATGGCATTTATGTTTTCCATGCTATTCATATTCACTAGCAAGTGGACAGGGGGGGATTTTTACTCAACATTTGAAAACGGTTTTGTTGCGCAAGCATTATCTCTTCCATTATTCTTTTTCTATTTTGGGCTGCTTGTAAAAAAAATTGAAACAAAATATTTTGTACTTCCTTCTGTGCTTGCTGCGGCGGTAATACTTGCCCACAGCTATGCTGCAATATGCCTGGCAATTGCAGTTATTGCAGTACTCATTTCAAAGAGAAACAAAAAATCCACAATTTATTTAATTAAACATTTAATTTTGATTTTGCTTTTGTGCCTGTTCTGGCTAATTCCATTAATTGAAGAATCTTCACAATTAAATTTTTTTTTAATAGGCAACTTTGCCTATGTTGTTGAAATTGTTTTAATTTCAGCAAGCCTTTCATTTATCGCTTTTTTTTTAAAAAAAGAGAATTTGTTTATTCCTTCATTATGGGTCTTACTAACCGGCTTGTTCATATTTTTCGGGCAGGAGTACTTAAAAACAACAATTCATTTTTATCGCATGACTTTCTTTGTAATGCTATTTGCCCCAGTATTATTTTTTTTAACAATCCAAATAAAAAAATTTGAAAGTAAAAAAGTTTACAAAATAGCAATGTGCTTTATTCTCCTTGCTTGTTTTGCAACAGCCCTCTATCTTGTAGCAAATGCCCGGCCAATAAAAGCTGAAGGATATTCAACTGCAATTCTGCCTGCTAATTTGGATTTTGGGGAGATAAACCAAGGCAGGATTTTAATTAACGCCCCGCCAAGCCTTCAACAAAGCCCTCACGAATTACAACACTTAATTCCAATGACTTTTGGAAATATTTCTTCAAGAGGGTTGTTTTCAGAATCATCAAAAAACTCCAGGTTTTTTTTTAACATTGAAAAAGAGATTGATCCTTCATACATGGATTGGGGTGTTTTAACAGATGGGGGGTTGATAAGCTCAAACCCGGATTTTTATTACGATTTGCTTCCACACCACCTAAGTTTATTTGGAATAACCCGCATAATATCCCCTGACTCGAAATTTGACTGGAAAGTGGAAAAAGAATACTTCTTCCCCTACAATGGATTTGACTATTCTCTTTATTCCACAGGGGCAAAAGGGTTTTTTGAACCAGTCGCAAAGGAAATAAAAAAAATCTCCACAAATAACTGGGACCAAGAAGTTAACTCCTGGTTCATTAGTGAAGGGGTGAAAAGCACAATTTTAGTTGAAGAAAATGCGCCTGATATTATTGCTAAAGGGGATGAAGAAATAAATATTATAAGTTCAACAAAAAATTTCGACAGACTTGTGATTAATATTGCTTCAGAAAAAGAAATACCAGTGCTAATAAAATTCACTTATTTTAAAAACTGGAAAGCCCGCCAAGCTGGCAAAGAAATAAAAATTTACAAAGCCTCCCCTCATTTAATGCTGATGTATGCTAAAGGCACGGTGGAACTTTCTTACGAAAAAAGCCCTTTTGAATTAATCGGCGGGGCAATTACAATTCTCACAATAATAGTTTTGCTAATTCATTTTTTGTTTTTGCTGGTTTTAAAAAAAAATCCAGGATCAACTTTTTTGAAAATAAGGGGCCTAAAAAAATAAAAAGTAGAAAAATTAGGTAAAAGAACTTAAAATAAAAAAATAAAAAAAATTAAAAAAACTACTGAATAAAAACTTGAAATAAAAGAACTAAAAGTTAAAAAATTATAAACCAAAAACTCGATTAAAAAAACTTTGGTTGAAAAAACATGAATTAAAATCCTAAAATAAAAAAATTATAAACCAAGAAATAAAAAAACTAAAAAATTTGGTTGAAAAAATTAGCGTAATTATTTAAAATTCAATTATTTAATTTTCTTTTAAATTATTTTTAAGTCCAAGCTTGTTAGTCACGGTTTAAATTTTATTAAATGCCTGCTTTACTCAATAACAATTTTTTTTCCCAAAGATTCTTGTGCAAATTCGGTTATTTTTTGGGTAGCTTCTTTGATTTCTTTTTCTATAGCCTCTTTCTTTTGCTTTT
>CAZIPK010000005.1:0-18545 GCA_964541135.1 uncultured archaeon
AAAATACGTTTTAAAACATTAAAAACTGTGCTTATTTATATTAAATGATTAAAAATTTTTAAATAATTAGCATTATTTGCTTTTTACAAAACACTTTGTCTTCCTTCATTATTTTCAAAACTTTTTTTTCTTTTCCCACCAAATTCTATTTGTTCAAATATTTTGTCACTTACAGCTTTTCCCAAAATTGCTTCTATTTTGTGCCTATTTTCCAACAAATCACTTGGTTTTTTTATTCCAGCATTGAATAATTTTCTTGCTCTTACTCTTCCAACTCCTTTTAATTCAACTAATAGCAGTAGTTCTTCTTTAACCCCATATTTTACTCTTCGCCCTAATTTTTCCACGGGGATTAAGTGTTTTTCCAGCCCAAGTGTTTTTGATAGTTCTATTGTTGAGTATGAGAGCCATTCAATTATCTGTGTTTTTCCAAATAAGGTTCCGGGGGCAAGTCCGTGTTCTTTAAATAAATCCTGTTCTTTTTTTTCGTTAACCCATTGTTTAAGCATCATGCTTGAAAAGAATTTTTCCAGGGCTTCGCTTTCAAACAATGCTGTTTCTTTTTTCACGGGGAGCTCGTCAAGCCTTGATGATAATTCTTCCATTAAAAAAGGAATTGCTTTTTTTGACGGTTTTAGCCAGGGCGAAAACTCTAAACAGCTTGCCCAGGCATAGAGGTATGAAACTGTTGTAAATGTTTTTTTCGCTTTTAACGCTTGGATTAATGAATAAGCACTTTCTGGATCCAAAAACAAGTCGCTGACTCTTTTTCCTATTTGAGTCGCATAAAATTTTCCTTCCTTTCTTTGGACAAACCCAAATTCTTCAAGGGAATCTATTATTTCAACCACATTGTCCAATAGCTCCCCCATATTTTGCAGTTGTACTGCATAAAGAGTATTTTCAAAGAATTGCTCGGTTGTTTTTATGTCCCTGATGTAATCTGAGGCTATTAGCGCAAGGATGTGTGTTCTTAGTATGGGTATTATTCCAAGGCGAGAAATTATTTGCTCTATTTCCCCATTAATGAATTTTTCAGTGAATAATTCTTTTTGTGCATCTGCTGTGGCAATAATTATTCCTTTTCCTTCTGTTGAGTACTTTGGTCTCCCAGCTCTTCCCACCATTTGCTTGTACTCCCTGACTCGTATTAAATCCATCCCATACTTTTCAAACCGATAAAGGCTTGGAATGAGTACTATGTCAGCGGGGGTATTTACCCCTGCGGCCAAGGTTGGCGTGGCGCACAAAATTTTTATTAATCCTTTTCTAAAATTATCTTCCACTATTTCCCTTTGTTTTCCTACTAGGCCTGCGTGGTGAAAAGCAGCCCCCTCTTCGATTGTTTTTGAAAGGGTGTGGCATTGTTCTGTTGGTGATTCTAATGCGTTTAAAACTTTTGAGGACAATTTATTTAATTCAATTTTTTCTTTTTCACTAAGTATTTTTTTTGTCTTTTCAGTTATTTTTTTTGCCATACTTTCAGCCCTTTTTCGGGCATTCATGAATATCAAGATTTGTTTTTTCTCGTTAAGAAACTTTTCCACTAACTCTTCCACGCTTCCTTCTTCATCAGTTAAATCATTATAATTTGTTTTAGAATCAAAAAGAACTCCTTCTTTTAGTTTTGTGGGCCGAAAATTTGATTCAACTAAGTTTGCATCAAGCCAGTCAGATAATTCTTTTGAATTGGGTATTGTTGCGCTTAATCCAAGCACCTTTAGTTTTGAATTGTTTATTCTTAGTTGTGTCAGGGCTATTTCTAGCACCGGCCCCCTGTCGGAGTCTAATTCATGCATTTCATCAATAATTATTGTACCCACTTCGCTAAGCCATTCTGCTTTGTGCCTTAAAAGCGAAGCTAATTTTTCGTATGTTGTCATTACCACATCAAAATTTTTTAAGTACGAGCTGTTTGAATCCAAATCCCCGGTGGATAGGACAAATTTAATTCTTGAGTTGGAGCCCTGATTGGAGTATTTTTTCTTAAAATCATTATAGTGTTCGCTTGCGAGCGCGCGCAGGGGGCAGGTGTATATAACTTTTTTTCTTTCATTTAAAGCTGATTGGAGCATGAATAATTCAGCAATTATTGTTTTTCCGCTTGCTGTTGGGGCGCAAACCACCATGCTTTTATTTAAGCCCTTTTTTATGCAATCTTCCTGCATCGGGTTGAATTTCTCAAAATTGTTTGCATTAAGGACTAATTTTAGCACATCACATCTGCTTAATCCAGAATCGCTTTTGGGAAATTCTTTTGACTTAGCAATAAATCTTTTTGAATTAGAAAAAATTTCTTTTAAGCCAGAATTTTTTTCCATGCTTGCTTTTGAATTTTCGCTTTGAATTTCTTGCGCCATGATAAAATAATCCTCCCAAAAGCATTTTTATAAGAATTGGAAGTGTTTTGCCGAAAGGAAGCTGTATTATTTGAATAATATTTTCAAATAAACTTATTCTTTTTCAAAAAAATATTAATTTTGACAAATATTCTTAAATTAATAAAAAATGCTTAATTCCTAATGTTTTATAACCAAAACCAGTTTAATATAATTAAATGGCACAAAAAATTATTAATGAACAAAAATGCTTGGCTGAACTTAAAAAAGCAGGGGCAAAAATCGATAGTCCTTTAATTGGCATACTTGTTAAGGGGGGCTTGACCGAAAAGAATTTAGCAGGGTGCGTTAATTTTGCAAATATTGTTGGAGCCGATAACTTTCAGTCTTTTTTGTACAATGCGCAAAATGCTGATGTTTTTTCAAGAAGAAAATTAAGTGACAGACAAAAAACGATTATTTTAATCAGGGCTTTTAGCCCAGCTTTTAAAAAATTATTTTCCGATAATTCATTAAAGCAGGCAGGCAGTTTGAGGATTGTTGACGGGTCCAAACCATTTAATTTTGCAATTGAGATTTCAAAAAGAGACTCTCATAACCCGTATTTTGCGCTTAGTTTTGATTTGAAAGTATCCGATACTGGTCGCGCAGCAATCACTATAGGAAATTTTCATGTGCTTAACCCCGCTATTGCAATTAAAGAACAGGCTGCTGGTTTGAATAACAGGATTGCGGATGTGGCAATAAATTCTTTTATCCGCTGTTTTAAATCCAAAAGTGTTTCTGTTGTTGCGGCAAATACTAGGCAGCATCTTGATTATCAGCACCCTTCAGTAGAGGTAGTAATCACTAAATTAAAAATGAGGGGGGTAATTTCAAGCGATGATGCTGCTGACTTTTATTCAACCAAAGAGTATGTTGATCTCAAATCTGAAAGTGAGGGCTTTTCAAAATTGGGTTATTTAAAATCATTAAAAGGCAAAACTAGGGGAAGTCCTTTTGGTCAAAGAGTTGCGGCGCTTGTAAGGGCAGAGATTGAGAAGATACGCTATGCTGGAACTGTTTCGCACAAAATCGCATATAAAAAAGCTGGTTTTAAAACAAAAGGCAGAATTCAAAGAATTGCAGGGGTTAGGCTCACAAAAAATGGAAAAATGCCAAAAAAAATCACGCCAAGAAATATCATTTTATCGCCGACAAAAAAGCCTTTGCCTTACTGGGGGCTTGCCTCGCGGAAAAAAAATAAAAGATAGAAAAAAAATTATTTTATTATAGGATAAAAAAAACTGTTTGCTATATTTTACATTATTTCCCTAATATTTTATCAATGAATCCTTTTCTTTTTTTCTTGGTTTCGTCTTCTTCTTTTTTTAGTTGTTCAAATAGTTCTTTTTGTTTTTTTGTTAACTTGCCGGGGGTGGTTATTATTACTTTTATGAATTCATCTCCGGTTCCTTCTTTGTTTAGTTTTTGAATTCCTTTTCCTTTTAGTTTGAATATTGTTCCACTTTGGGTTCCTGCGGGTATTTTTAAATCTGCTTTTCCCTGTAGTGTTGGAACTTCTATAATTGCCCCCAGTGCCGCTTCGGAGAATGAGAGCGGTATTTCAGAATAAATGTCATCCTCGTCTCTTTTAAATATTTCGTGCGGCTGGACATAAATTAAAATAAATAAATCACCCGCTCCGTGTTTGCCTTCATGCCCTTTTCCTGCAAGCCTTAAGTGATTGCCTGAGTTTATTCCAGCAGGTATTTTAACGCTTAATTGGGATTTTAGTGCGGTCAAACCGTTGCCATTGCATTTTGTGCATTCTTTTTCAGGTATTTCTCCGCTTCCCCCACAACTTCTGCAGGTGCTTTGGGTTTGAAATACCCCAAATGGTGTTCTTTGTTGTCTTACTTCTACCCCTCTTCCATGGCAAGTGGGGCATTTTTTCATTATGCCTTCTGCTCCGCTTCCGTGGCATTTTTCGCAGCGGTGGATTCTTTCGTATGATATTTCTTTTGTTGTTCCAAATGCCGCTTCTTCAAAGCTTAGGGTTAAATCAATTTTTATGTTTGAACCATTGTCTTTTCTTGCCCCTCTTCTTTGGCCTGCCCTTCCGCCAAATAAGTCTTCAAAGTCTGAAAAGCCAAAGCTTGAGAATTGGTTGAATATGTCTTCGAAGTCAAAGTTCATTCCGGAGTATCCGCCCTGATAGCCTTGCGAGTAGCCTTTGAATGCCTCTTCACCATACTGGTCATATTGTTCTTTTTTCTGAGAGTCTGATAATACTGAATAAGCTTCGTTTATTTCCTTGAATTTTTTTTCAGCATCCGTTTCTTTTGATACATCCGGATGGTATTTTTTTGCAAGCTCTTTGTATGCGCGTTTTATCTCGTCAGCGCTCGCCCCTTTTTTTAGCCCGAGTTTTTCGTAATAATCAGCCATTATCATACCCCAATCTTTTAGCCTGCAGTTATTTTAATTTTCAAAAAAGTGAAGGCGTGTTGTTTTGTTGTTGGTTGGATGGGTTTTTATTTCTTTCAATTCAAATGGCTTAGCTTGCATAATACATTTGGTTATTTTGAGAATGATTTCTTGTTTTTTTGGCAATTAAGTTTTTTTCACCATTATTTTTAGTATCGCTGGAAGTTTTTGGCTTTTTTTGTTTGTCGTTGGAAATTAATTCTGTTTGGTTTGAAATGCTGGTGGCAAATATTTCTTTGCCAGCATCGCTTTCAAATTCATTTTCTTCTTCCATCGAACCACCAATTTAGTTGCAACTGCTCACTTTTCAGCAAAAAAATTTATTTTTTCTTGCTTTTTTCTTCAAACTCCGCATCAACTACTTTTTCATCGCCTTCGCCTTTATTTCCCTCATTTTGGGGGCCTGTTTGTCCTTGCCCCCCATCTTGGTTCATTTTTCCATAAACTTCTGAACCCACTTCTGAGAGGGTTTTGTTTAGCTCTTCCATTTTGCTTTTTAATTCAGCAGGATTTTTAGGTTCTTTTTTGATTTCTTCTTTTAGTGATTCAAGTTTTTCACTTATTTTTTTCTTGTGTTCCTCGCTTACTTTATCTTTGAGGTCTTCAAGCATTTTTTCTGTGGAGTAAACTGTCGCGTCTGCTGTGTTTATCACTTCAATATCTTCTTTCACTTTTTTGTCTTCCTGGGCATGCTCTTCTGCTTCTTTTTTCATTCTTTCAATTTCTTTTTCATCAAGCTTTTGTGATGCCACTATTTTTATGCTTTGTTCTTTTCCTGTTCCTTTGTCTTGTGCTTTTACGTGAACTATTCCGTTTGCATCAATGTCAAATGTCACTTCTATTTGGGGCATTCCTCTTGGTGCAGGCAGTATTCCAACTAGTTGGAATCTTCCTAAAGTTTTGTTGTCTTTTGCCAGCGGCCTTTCCCCTTGAAGCACATGAATGTCAACTGCGGTTTGGTTGTCTGATGCTGTTGAAAATACCTGTGCTTTTTTTGTCGGGATGGTTGTGTTTCTGTCAATTATTTTTGTAAATACCCCTCCCAATGTTTCTATTCCTAGGCTTAACGGGGTCACATCAAGCAGTAATACATCTTTTACTTCTCCTGCCAGCACTCCCCCCTGAACTGCTGCCCCCATTGCTACGCATTCCATCGGGTCTATTCCTCTTTCCGGCTCAATTCCTGTAACTTTTTTTACAAAATTATACACTACTGGCATTCTTGTTGGACCGCCAACAAGGATTACTTTGTCCAGGTCCGCTGCAGTAAGTTTTGCGTCCGCCAGCGCTTGTGTCACAGGCTTTTCACAGCGTTTTATTAATGGCGCAATTAGTTCTTCTAATTTTGCCCTGTTTATTTTCATTGCCAGGTGTTTTGGCCCTTCTGGTGTTGCCGTAATGTAGGGCAGATTAATGTCTGTTTCAAGAACGGTTGAGAGCTCTATTTTTGCTTTTTCCGCAGCTTCTCTTACCCTTTGCACGGCCATTGAGTCTTTCATTAAATCCACGCCTTGCTCTTTTTTGAATTCTTCCACAATGTATTTTAGGAGGGTTTCGTCCATGTCGGTTCCGCCTAATTCGGTGTCTCCTGAGGTGGATTTTACTTCAAATACTCCAGCACCTAATTCCATTATTGTAACATCTAATGTTCCCCCTCCTAAATCAAAGACCATTATTTTTGAGTCTTTTCCTTTTTTGTCCAGCCCGTATGCAAGGCTTGCTGCAGTTGGCTCGTTTATTATTCGAACTACTTCAAGCCCTGCTATTTGGCCAGCGTCTTTTGTCGCTTGCCTTTGGTTGTCATCAAAATATGCTGGGACCGTAATAACCGCTTTTTCTACTTTTTCTCCCAAAAAGCTTTCAGCATCTCTTTTTATTTTTTGGAGTATGAATGCAGAGATTTGCTGCGGAGTGTATTCTTTGTCGTCAATTTTGTATTTATGGCTTGTCCCCATTTTTCTTTTTGCTTTCATTATTGTCCGTGTTGTGTTTGTGATTGCCTGCCTTCTTGCCGGTTCTCCCACAAGTAATTTTCCGTCTTTTGTGAATGCAACGAAGCTTGGGAATGCTTTCCCGTAAACCGTATTCCCTTCGGCTGAGGGGATTATTTTTGGTTTTCCCCCTTCAAGCACTGCTGCTGCACTGTTGCTTGTTCCTAAATCTATTCCAATTATTTTTGCCATATTAACTCACACTCCTTTTCACTCCAAATTTAATTTTTTTCTAAGTTTATTCAAAATTTAACTTTTTTCTAAGAATACTTTTTAATTTTTTCCTAAAAACAACAACTTTATAAAAAATTTAATTACCTAAAAATCCAACTACGCATTTTGCACATTTCTTGGCTCCTTTTCTTCAGCACTGGTTTCTTGAGGGGCGGGTTCTTTTTTCGCCCCTGAATTTACGCTTACTTTTGCCGGCCTTAGGACTTTGCCGTTTAATTCGTACCCCCCAAGAATAACGTTAACGACTTTGTCACAAGCCATCTCATTATTTTCTTCCTGCATTAAGCACTCCATTTTGTCATGGTTAAAATCCATTCCCTTCTCTGCCCTTATTTTTTGCAATCCTTTTTTCCTCAGGATTGAATATAACTGTTCATGCACTAATGCCAGACTTTTGTCGTGTTGCATTCCTTGCTCGAGCGAATCAAGTACTAATAATAATTCGTCCATTAGTTTGGCGTTTGCCAGTTTGATCAGCTCTTCATTTTGTTTTGCTGTTCTTTTTTGGTAATTCTCAAATTCTGCCTGTAACCTTTGAAGGGTTTCTGTTAGTTCTTTCACTTTTTGTTGTGAGGCAACTAACTGGCTTTGTTCAGGGCTTTTTTTGAACATAAATCTTCCTTTGTGTTCTTCCTCTTTTCTTTCAATTCCCATATTGGCTTCGCTATTGCCTGGTTCGTTAGTTTTTTCCAGTTTATTGCCCAAATCAATGCTTTTCAGACCAGGGTTTTTAGGGCTTTCTTGGTCCAAATCAACACTTGGTTTTGAATTTATGTTAGAATTATTGGCATTTTGACTCAAAAAAACCACCATTTGTTTAAACTATCTGGACAATATCAATCTTGTTTAAACAAAGTGTTTTTAAACCTTTTCCACAGTCTTTAATTAGAAATATAAAATAAGCCAAAAGGGGCTAAATTGTTTGGAGCAATTTAATATGGCTAAAAAGATGGTTAAATCCCAGGTGCCTGATATTTTCAGGCCGGAAATACATAATACTTCACTTAAAAAGCACAACTTAAACTATCAAAATAACCAAAAGATTCGCCATAGTGGTAAAATAAAAAAAGCGGCGCAAAAATCCACAAAAAACTTCCCGAACACAGACAAAACTCTCCCTGATTTGGTCGGGGAAATTGAATTTGAGTTTAATCCAGCCAAATCCAAAAAAAAAATTCAAAGCAGCAGTTCATCTTTGCCTATAATGAGGGGATCAGTGAAACATGTGTCGCCTAAACGGGCAAAATTCAAAGTGGTTATCAGAAAAGTGGAACGGCCTTTTAACAATGATTTTGAGCATCAATTGGCGTGGATTTGTTCTTCGCTTGGCTTTTTTGAGCCGATTGACAAGGAAAAAAATGCTGCAGCAGTTTTTAAGGAAATTGTTTTAGCAACTGAGAAGGGCGAGGCTTTGAGCAGCACCGCAATTGCAGAGAGGGTGGGTATGAGCCGCGGAGCCACGATTAATCATTTGAATAATTTGCTTCGCTCAGGACTGGTTGAAAAAAACGGGCATTTTTATTCTGCAAGGAGCCGCAGCGTTAAGAGAACTATTGAGGAAATCGAGGAGGACATTGAGCATGTTTTCTCCCAATTGAAAAAAACCGCTGAAGAGCTTGACAGGCAAATAGGGTTTGAAGAATAATAACTTGAATAAATCCAACCTACTTTCCTTAGAAAAATAATGCCTTAAATAAAAAATAATTCTAATAAAATAACTTTTCTAACGACTCCCTAAAAAAAAGCAAAATTTTATATCCCTTAAAAGCAATAAGCAATATATGGACAATCCACTTATAAAAAAAAGATTACGAAACACTGCAATTGGGTTAGTCATAGGAACATTAATTTCGATGAATTCTAGACAGCAAGACTCGCAAGCAACACCAAGAGAATGGCAAGAATATAGAAAAAGTGCTTTTCAATTAATTGCCGATCTTAATGCAGTGGGTTTTTATCTCCCAAAAAATAATTTCGCTCAAGATCCAAGAAGTATTCAAATCCTTAAACTTGCTGATGGAAACATAGATTCTTTTTTAGCAACACAGATGCTTAAATACACAAACAAAAATTTAACTGAATTAACTATTGAAAGATATTACTCCGATTATATTAAAGCACATCCTGAAGCATTAAGAAGAATTGAAGAATTTGTTAATTCAAACCAACTTACGCCAAAAATGAAACAACATTTGGAAGCGCTTGGAGAAAAATATGAGATTGGAATAAAGGCATTAAATAAACATCAAAAAAAATCGACTTGGGTTTGGCCAGCAATCGGCGGAGCAATTGGGTTTGGATTCCCGACAAAAAAACCAAAATTAAGTAATATCAAAGCATTATCCAAAAGACGCGGGCAAAGAAGAACTTAGAATTAAGATAAACAAAAAAATCAATCAAAAAAAATTAAATTTTGTCTTTCAGCCCAAAAAATTTAATCAATCTGATTGGCTCTAATATCCTGTAAAATTTATTTCTGAGTGGCTCATTTTTCTATAAAATTCCAAATCTGGCTCCAAGTGTTTCCAGGTGGTGAATATTTTGTCAAGGCCTGTCCAGATAGTGAACCATGATGCAGGTTCAATGAGGACTAACGCCAATTTGTGGGTTATCTCAATTATCCCTATTGTGCTTGTGTAATCAGTAGGGATTATTAAAAAGGCTCCAAGTATACCCAATATGAACCCAAATCCTGAGATAATTGCCCCGCTTTTTCGCATTGAAAATATTTCTTTTTTTATCAAATCATGGTGGCGGTTAAAATACTCATGTAATCTTTTTCGGACCATTTGTTCAGTTTCATTTTTTCTCTGCTCTGTCGGAATCAAGAAATTTACTTCAACAGAGCCCCCCCTCTTCTCCTTTGCGGCCCGTCTTATTTCAGCCAAAAAATCGTCAGAAAGCCCCCTTTTGTCATAGGTTCGGGGGTCAAAATCGGAGAATAAATCATCATAGCTCCTTAACACAATGCTTATTTCAGACATTTGGAGGAGTTTTTGCTTTTCGTTAAAAGACTCCCTTTCTTTTGATTCATTATAAAGCATTTCAATTGGGTTGCCCATGCTTAAATATAAGAGTCCTTTGTTTTTAATTCTTTTTTTTAAAAAAAATGCGGCTAATTAAAAAAATCACTGGCAAGATGGGATTTTAAACCATTCTTTATAAAAAATTGTTGCCAAGTTTTGGCAGTGGAAAAGCGGCTAAATTTTAGTGGGTGCTTGAGGTGAGATTATGAAAAAATTGTGTGCCAGGTGCGGGATAATTTTTGAGGCCATTGATGCCAGTCAAAAGTTTTGCTCTACAAAGTGTGAAAAATTAATGCATGAGTCTTCTTTAGGTTACCTTAAAAAAAATACACAAACTCAGCGAAAGGTTTATGCGCCCGAATTGTAATTCCTAATTCAAAAAATAAAAAAAACCTGACTAATTCAAATTGAATTACCTAATTGGGGCAAGACAAATGGTATTTGCGAAGAAATAAATAATGCCGGCAAACAAAATGTAAACTCACTCTAATTATTCCCCTAAATTTTAACAAAAATTTGAAAAGTATTCAAAAAAGTGCTTTTTTATTTCTTCGGTTGTTTTGCTCAGCGCAAATTTGTTCCTTAAAGTTGTTGCGCCATTAAGCCCTTTTGATAATGCAATAAAATAAGGGCGAACCTCATTGACTCCTAAATCATTCTGTTGGGAAAGCTCCAAAAATTTTTTTCCTTCTTCAAAGTAGTCCTTAATTTCTTTTTGAAGTATAACCCTGTTTTTCAAATAGTTATTTGCTTGCTTAAAAAAGAAGGCATTTCCAATGGCGGCCCTCCCGACCATTTCAAAATCACATTTCGTTTCTTTCTTCATCCTTAAAATGTCCTGCGGATTTTTTATGTCACCGTTCCCTATTACTGGAATCGAAATATTTTCTTTTAATAATTTTATTTTGCTCCAGTCCGCTCCAAAAGAGTAATCTTGATCCCCTCTTCTTGGGTGAAGGGTGATTGCATCAGCCCCTGCTTTTTCGGCTTCTTTGGCAACTTCTAAAAAGTTTTCTTCTTTTAAACCCAGACGCATCTTTATTGTGACTGGCTTTTTTGTCGAGTTTTTCATTGAGCGAATAATTTGTCCAATATTTTGGGGTGAAGCCATAAGGCTTGACCCGTATTTTCCTTTTATGGCTTTTGGCACCGAGCACCCGCAATTTAAATCATACCCCAAAAAGTTTTGTGGCAGTTCTTTTTCAATTATGCCAACCGCTTTTTCAAAATCAGCAGATTCGTTTCCAAATAACTGCAAAAAAACCCCCCCTTCTTTTTCCCCCACAAAAAGCATTTTCTTCGTTTTTTTATTCTTCATTATTATTGATTTTGCAGATATTAATTCAGTATAAGCCAGCGCTGCGCCGTATTCGCTGCATAATTCCCTAAAAGCAATGTTGGTATAATCCGCCATGGGCGCAAGTATGACTTCCCCCTTAAGCTTTATTTTTCCAATCATCACCATAAATAATCAAACCTTAACACATACACAGCTCTTTAGAGTGCTTTTAAAAAAAATCTTTCAGATCGGCTTTTATTCTGATCGCTTCAAAGCTAATATAAAATGAACCACAAGTGCGGAATAGCCGGAGTGAGCTCCCAAAATAATGCTCCCCAACTGATTTATAAGATGCTTTTGCAGCTCCAGCATCGCGGGCAGTTATCAGCCGGAATAACGACTTTTCATCCGGACGACAAAAAATTATTAAAAACCCACAAAGGTCTGGGGCTTGTCAACACTGCTTTTAAAGCCGAAAATAAGGAGAAATTTGATTCCATAATGCTTAAGCATTCCTCAAGCACTGGAATTGGGCATGTAAGGTATGCAACTAGCGGGGCGGATGATGTCGAGTATGCCCAGCCTTTTGAACGCATTCATGGCCGAAAAAACAAGTGGTTTTCAATCTGCTTTAATGGCAATATTGCCAATTATTCTGAACTAAAGGCACATCTTGAAAAATCAGGTTATCATTTGATGCATGAAACTGATACCGAAATTTTAATGCACCTCTTCGCCAAGGCCTTGAAGTCAAAAAATAATTTTGTTGAGATGTTTAAATTCATTGCGAATAAGCTTGATGGATCTTACTGCATTGCTTTTTTAAACGCAGAAGGAACAATGATTGCTGCAAGGGACCCTCTTGGGATACGCCCATTATGTTTTGCTAGTGAAAGGGGGCGAATCTGCTTTGCAAGCGAAAGCGTTGCGTTAAGCTCGCTGGGTTTTGAAAATATAACCGACCTTGCGCCGGGTGAAATGGTGATAATCAAGGACGGCCGCCATAAAGTGGAAAGATTTTGCGAAGAAAAGAAAAAATCAAGCTGTTTTTTTGAGTGGGTTTACTTTGCGCACCCTGCTTCAAAAATTGACGGGCGGCTTGTTTATGATGCAAGAAGAAAGCTTGGAAAAGAACTTGCCTTAATTGAAACGGAAAAAATTGATTCGGATTGCATTGTGGTGCCTGTCCCTGATTCAAGCGTTCCTGCCGGGCAGGGTTTTTCCCAAACTTTGGGCATTCCAATAAGGGAAGGGCTTATTAGAAACAGGTATCTGGGGCGCACCTTTATTGAGCCCAGAAACAGGGCAGAGAAAGTGAGGGAAAAATTTGTTGTTTTAAGGGACGTTATTGAGGGGAAGAAGGTTTTTTTAATTGAAGACAGCATTGTGCGCGGAACAACACTCAAAAACCTTGTGGATTACATTAAGAAAATAGGAAACCCAAAAGAGATTCATGTAAGGGTTTCTTGTCCGCCTGTTCTTTGGCCATGTTTTTACGGCATTGACATGAGCTCTAGAAAAGAGCTTATAGCAGCGCAGTGCAAAAAAGAAGAAATAGAGGACTTCATAAAAAAAGAAATTTCTGTAAACTCTGTGAGGTACCAGTCAATCAGCGGTTTGTTTAAAGCACTTGAAATGAATGAAACTCGTTTGTGTACTGCCTGCATAAACGGCAATTATCCGACCGCATGGGGGGAAAAATTAAAGAATTATAATGAAGCGGGAAGGGCGCAGGAAAATAAAGCAACTCAAAAAACGCTTTTTGAAAATCTAAAACCAAAAGAAACTCAAAATAAAAAAAATGTTAATCAAAAAAAGGCTTGAGTTAAAAAATGGCATCAATCAAATTTTATTGCCCTAAGCAAAATTTTTTTGTTTTGCAAGTAAGAGCAAACTTTTAACTTGTGGGCTAATTTATAATTTATTCTTCTTCGGCAAATTTTTTTATTGCATCAAAATTCTCTACAATTAATTTTGCCTTGCCTTTGCCAAATTGGAATGGAAAATTATCCGTTTCATTCCTTTTTAGTATTATTAGTTTGTTTCCCTTAAATTCACCATATTCTACTGCCATTTATAACCCCTCGATTGAGGATTTTATTATTGCCAAAGTTTAAAAAATTACTTAAACCTTTTTGCCTTAAAAATAGTTATGGAAAATGCCAAAAATATAGAAATTACCCAAATTAATGGAGTGGGGGATATTAAAATTAATTTTGGCATGAATGAAATTAAAGATAATTCCCCTTTAGATAAATACGCTTTAATTTATTCCATAAAAGACCCCGCAGGGCAGTTAATATTCAAAAAAATTGAGGAGATTGGGGTCCCTGATTGGGCGGTTCCTTATGAATTTGAAGAGGAAATTATTTTTATTGACGCCAAAAAAATAAAGGAAAATAAGCTTATTTTTCTCTCAAAGCACGCAAGTGATTCTAAGGCAAAAAGCCTTACAGTTCACATGATTGGAAATTTTGGCGAAGCAAAATTTGGGGGGCGTTCAAACGAATTGTGCGGGACACTTCCAAGAATTGGATCCAATTACTTAAGAGCATTAAACGAAAAAAACGTTTCTTCAGGATTAAATAGACAGGGTTTTGGAGTTTCCTTTGAAGCAACCCATCACGGTCCTTTCACTAATAAGGAGAGTGTTTTTATTGAACTTGGAAGCTCTTTGGCTGACTGGAAGAACGAGCTTGGTGCTAAAGTTATTGCCCAGACGGTTGTTGAATCAACTCTTAAACCCAATAAGGACAAGATTGCAATTGGCCTTGGGGGGGGTCATTATTGTCCTGACTTTACCAAGCTAACTTTAAGACAGGATTATTCTTTTGGACATATTTGCCCAAAACATAACCTACAATATTTAAGCAAAGAACTTCTTTTGCAAATGGTTCAAAAAAGCGGTGCACAAAAAATTATTCTTGACTGGAAGGGGCTTAAGGAAAACAAAGAGCATATTGTTGAGTTATGCAAAAAATCAGGAATTGCTTTTGAAAGAGTGCAAAATTTGTTGAAATAATAAATCTATTAAAACCACTGCCAAATATACCATTAAGATAAATAAATTTTGGACTACAAAAATAATATCAAGACAAATTATTAATTCACTTTCTTGTTTTTTTAGGATATAATTTCCATCGACCTTCGGAAATAATTTTTACTTTTCCATTATCCCACAACAACCCAGATTCATCATCAAGAGCATACAAATCTCCATCAAGTTTATCAATTATGTTAATAAGGAATTTATCTCTTACTTTGGGAAAATCAGGACTATTAAAATGCGGTCTAAAATGAAAGTTAACATATCCAAGCCCGCGAATGGTTCCATCAAAATTTTCCCCATACAAAAATTCCGAAGCAACAGAAATTTTTTTTGCTAAAGCAATACTCCCCGCACTAATTCCAACATATATGCGTTTTTTGAGTAACTCTGGCAACTCATTTTTAAGTCCAGATTTTTTAATCCATTTTACAAGATAAGTTGTAACTCCCCCGCCAAATACAATAACATTTGCTTTCTTAAGTCGGGGCAACCAAATACTTTTTGGCATTGCAGAAATATCAACTATATCAATAGAACCAAGTTTTTTTAAATTCACATAATCTTTAATTAACCATTCTTTATCACCCAACTCAATATTGGCGGCTGTTGGAATAAAAGCAATTTTTATCTTACCCTTGACAAGTCGTTTAAGTGCCGTCGCAAGAGATTTATTTGTTATCCCTGAAGAGGTAAGGAAAAGTTTCATAATAAATACAGTGTGCCAAAACTAATAAAAACAAGTCGCAAATAATTATCCCGACTGGAAATTTACCTAACGCTTGTATGCCTCCTGATTCAAATAAATAAGAACCACGGCAAAAAATTCTTAATTATTAAGCCTAGATGGTTTTACTGTTTTTGAATTTATATCCTCTGGGACTACCATCATTTCTTCAAAAACTTTGCGCTCTAATTCATTGGCTGCTAATCTAAAAACTTTTGAACACGTTTATTAAAAAAAAGCTTTAACTGTTTCTTTGTTTATGTCTTCCGGCCTTAGATTCACTTTCTCAAAAACTTTTTTTTCTATTTCTTGTGCGGCCTTGCAAAAGACCTTTGAGTGATTTAATTTTTCAGGATAATCCTTTATAGAGTATCTTTTCGCAAATTCCCCAAGTCTTTCATTCATTGATACTACTCCGCTTGGGCTTACGCGCATGTCAGAGTATAATAAAACCAATTTAGTAAAATTATTTGTTGTGGAATACTTTTCCCCCTTGATTTTGATTGCACTTGGAAGATCAATTAATTTAAGCAAGCCATCTTCAACTCCAAGTTCTTTTGCCATTGCATAATTAGCTGTTTTGTCATTTGCACCGTACTTTTTAGCAAACTCTTCTTTTTTGGCTTTATAAAAATCAATTTTTTGAAAATCTTCTTGAAGCAAAAACTTTGCTGTTTCTCCTTCAAATTTCATCTTTACTATGTTGCCCAAATCGTGTATTAACGCCACTGCAATAATTTTTTCCTCGTCAACTTTTTCTTTTGAATTTTCACAGATTTTTTGTGCAACTCCTGCAACTAAACGCATATGCATTTGCAAATTTTTTGGGATAAAATAATCAGCATATATTTTATCAATGTTTGAAATTATTTCTTGTGCATCCATAAAATAAAACATTCTTGTAAAGGAATTAAAAACCGGTTGCAATTAAAATAAATTGATAAAAAAGCATTAGTTAAAAAAATCAATGAAAAAAGTTTTTATTTTTATTTAATTACTTAACTAAATTGAAAGTGTTTAATATAATATTCAAATTGAATTAAAAGTTAAAGCAGCACGTCAAATACTTTTTTGCCTTCAATGCTTAGCAAGTGGTTCCATCTTTCATCAACATACCCTTGTATTTTTTTCACTTGTTCAGGGGTTAAATGCTTGAATCTTCCCTGCATTTTTAGGTATTCATCAACCGATTTTTTGTTTTCCGGTTTTTGGTTTATTGTTACTATCCCATTTTCTATTTCATAAAGTGGGTAAACACAGGATTCGTGAGCTTCTTTTGATACTCTTATTGTGTCCCATGTTTCTATTTTCCAGCCAGGCGTGCATGGCACAAAAACCGTAATAAATGTCGGCCCATCAATTTTGAGGGCTTTTTCTACTTTTTTCTTTAAATCAAACAAATTAAACACGCTTGCTGTTGCAACATACCTTGCTCCATGAGCGGCTATTATAAATGGCAATGGTTTTTTTGGTTCAGTTTTTCCATGCAATACTTGGCCGTTAGGGGTTGTTGTTGTGTCAGTGTAGGGGAATGTTGCTCCGCTTCTCTGCACGCCTGTATTCATATAAGCTTCATTGTCAGTTGAAACGTAAAGGAATTTTGTTTTTCTTTCCATTGCTCCGCTTAGCGAGCCAAATCCTATATCAAAGCTTGCGCCGTCTCCACCGGTTGCAATTACTTGGGTTTCTTTGTCCCCTTTGGCATCAAGTGCTGCCCTTACCCCACTTGCAACTGCGCTGGCATTTTCAAATGCGCAGTGAACCCATGGCAGTTCCCATGCGGTTTCGGGGTATGCTGAGCTTACTACTTCCATGCATCCTGTAGCAGAAACTACAATTGTTTTGTCTCCTGCGGCTTTTAGTATGTGCCTTAATGCTAATGCTTCGCCGCACCCTGCGCATGCTCGATGCCCGCTTGCAAAATATTCTTTCTCATTCACTCCAAGTATCGCCATAATAAATCACTTTAATTTTTTACACTAATATTCTATTCTTTAATATACATGCCCTCTAAATGCCTTTTGAATGCCTTCCACAATTCTTTGAACCTTAATCATTTTTAAGGCGTTTCCTCCTGTAAACATGCTATTAAGTTCTTTCATCAGGCGAGAATATCTTTCATCCCGTGGAATGCCTTCAAGTGGCACTCCAAGATCTGTTAGATATTTGCTTGCAACTTCAACTCTTTTATCCCTCCACTCCTTAAGCATTTTTTCCCTTCTTTTTCTTTCTCCTTCAGGGAGTTTTTTTAGAAATTCATCCACTTGTTTTCTCTCAACGGCTCTTTCACTGATCAATCCCCTTTCAAGGATAACATTAATCAACTGTGCTCTCATTTCTTTTCTAACCGCTTTTGGTTCAATTCCAAGCAGTTCCAATTGCTTGTTTTCTATTTTCGTCCTGCTGGGTTTGACAGGATACCATTTTCTCTGCCCTCTTTTTTTCATTTTGTTCAATCCTTTCTTTCTTTTCGTCCGGATTTATTTGAGCCAAAACCCCTCTTTTCCTTGCATTATTGTTTCAAGGGCTTTTCTTAATCTTCCTCTGTCAACATCTCTTCCACCTAATCCGGCCATGAACCCTTCAACTTTTACTTCTTCACCTGTTAGGGCTGCTTTTATGTCATTGCTTAGCGCTCCGCCAAATCCAATTGAAGCGTGCCTGTCAATTACTGCAATTGCTTTTAATTTTTTTGAAACTTTTTTTAGTTCTTCAACTGGAAGAGGGCGTACGGATATTAATTTTATCAAGCCCACTTTTTTCCATTCTTTTCGCATATCATCAATAACCATTCTTGCCGTCCCATTTACAGATCCAGTACATAAAAGAGCGTACTCAGCATCTTCAGCATGATATGTTTCAATCAGGCCGTTGCCGTAGCTTCTCCCGAATTTTTTTTCAAATTCCTGCTGTATTTTTGGAATTAGTTCAAGGGCTTTTTGCATTCCTTTTTCTTGTTCTTCTTTGAATTCAAAATAAACATTTGGGTATGCTATTGGCCCAAAGCTCATTGGCCTTTTTGTATCAAGGTAGTTTTGGGGCAAGTAGGGGGGTAAAAATTCGCTGACCTGTTTTTCTTCTTCAAGTTTAATTGCCTCATAAGAGTGTGTAAGGTAATAGCCGTCCATGCAAACCATTACAGGCAGGGACACTTCGTTGGCTTCGGCAATTTTGTAAGCCATTAATATTGTATCAAATGCTTCCTGATTGTCTTCGCAGTATAATTGGAGCCATCCTTGGTCTCTTTCTGACATTGAATCTGAGTGGTCGTTCCAGATGTTTATTGGGCCTGATAATGCTCTGTTTGCCACGACCATTACTGCTGGAAATCTCATTGCAGCCATTATTGGTAAAATTTCGTGCATTAGTGCCAGCCCTTGTGATGCTGTTGCTGTAAATCCCCTTGCTCCTGTGGCATAAGCTCCAAATAGTGC